>JAFQPD010000141.1 GCA_017411945.1 Mailhella sp. | reverse complement strand
GTATTAAATTTCAATATGCAAACTATCTATATAAAATATTTATATTTAATTTTTTAAAATCTTACCCCACTATGCTTTGCATGGGCAAAGCGTGGGCGACCGTCCCGCTCGACCGGGAATCAGTAAACCTCTAACCCGACGTGAGAAAGACGTCGAAAGGATGAATCTATGATCAAAACCAATACTGAGACTGGCCGCAGAATTCTGGCGGAATTTCCCAATCTCCAAAACGAGAAAAAGACGCTCGAAGGCAACCACGAAATGACCTACCGAGAGGCCATCCGCGCCCTTTACCCGACGCTTCGCGACATGAAAAAGCGCGGCTTCACCACCAGAGAAATAGTTGAAAAGCTGAAGGAGTACGGAGTGTATATCGAGCTCTCCACGCTCTCCAAGTATATGCACGATATGGCGCAGGAGACGTCCCAGAAGAGCAAGTCCAGATCCACACGCCGCGTAAAGAAGCCCGCCTCTCAGCCTGCCGACTCCGCAAACACCCATGCTCCCGCCACGCCCTGCGAAAGCGAATAGCGGAGGCTCTCGGCGGAGTAAATTAGGTACACTTCTACGATAACGGCCGCATCTCAAGCGAGATGCGACCTTCAAGACCTTTTCGATAGCCCAGAACATAGACAAGGATAGCGGTTGGACGTATTATTTTGAAAGCTGAAAACTCTTCTGCGAGGGCTAAAAATATGGCTTCTTCCGACAAATGGTTCCCCGAAGGCTATTCTCCCAACATCTCCACCGAACGCTGGCTGGGCTGCCTCTCTCAAAAAGTATGCCATTGCAAAGTTAGTGGATCTGTTTTAGGTGCAGAAGGAGGAGAGCAAGAATATTCATCGCATGAGCAGGCTTATGCATTTTGAAACAGATCAAGGCTTCCATGACTGACTCGGAGAAGAGAAGAATTGAATGCCTTTTGATTATTCGAAGGTGCTACTTTTCCATTTTTCCGAAAAGAAATGGAACATTTCATGGATAAACTCTAAACAAATTGGGATGAACAAATGAGAGAGTTTATTGAAACTATATTAAACGACTATATAATTGCTAAAATGCAGCCATTTGCTGGCCATTTGATGGGAACATATTTTCGGCATGAAATCCCTAATGCAATTTATAATACAGGAATAGTGAATGCGCGTACACATTTGATTGATGGAAGCGCGGGAAAGGGAAATTGGGCAACGATACCATGGATAGGTATTTTCGACAAACGCATAACTAATACCGCCCAAAAAGGTATTTATATCGTCTATTTGCTGGCTAGCGACGGTAACACTCTATATTTAACATTTAATCAAGGTAGCACTGTCCTAAAAAAACATCATGGCAAACAAGAAGCCATTAAACGCATGCGACAAAATGCATCTAAAATTATTTCACAAATTGATTCGCGGGGCTTTGAAACGAATATAGAATTTACTCTTGGAGATGGTGAAAGTGCCGAATTGTACCAGAAAGGTACTATTTTTTATAAAGCATATCGCAAAGGAGCTGTGCCAACAGAAGAAGAACTTAAGGCTGATCTAAGCAAGATGATGGATATTTATAGAGAATATGCTAAAGCTGATGGTGAAATCCACCAGGAAGAGGATGCCATAGGCAAGAATTTAGATTTCCCTCGAACGTATGATTCTAGCTTCGAGAAAAAACGAATCATTCCAGAAAGTACATATGGCATAGACAAGGATTTAGATTTTCGTCTAACATATCCCTCCACCTTCGACAAAAACCGAATCATCTTCGGCGCTCCAGGCACGGGTAAGAGCTACAGACTCAAGAAGGAAGCCGAGGAAGTCTTTGGTGACAATATCGAGCGCGTCACTTTCCACCCCGACTATGCCTATTCCCACTTCATGGGTTGCTACAAGCCGCAGACCACGCCGGAAGGCAATGTGCGCTACTGTTTCGTTCCCGGGCCGTTCCTGCGTGTACTGGTCAAGGCTCTGCGTTCCGGTACGGAAGGGGAGGTGAAACCGCATCTTCTGCTCATCGAAGAGATCAATCGTGCCCGAGTCGCGGCTGTTTTCGGTGATGCCTTCCAGCTGCTCGACCGCGTGGATGACGAGTACAGCGAGTACGATATCGCCGTATCGGAAGACGTGAAGGAGTATCTTAGCGAAGAGCTTGGTTGCTCCCCGGATGACTGCGAACGCATACGCATCCCGGGCAATATGTTCATCTGGGCCACCATGAACAGTGCCGATCAAGGCGTCTTCCCGATGGACACTGCGTTCAAACGCCGCTGGACTTTTGAGTATCTGCCTATTGACCCCGAAAACGCTCCCGATGCCCGCATTCCCATAAAGATCCCGGGAGTCGAGGAGGACGTTTCATGGAACGCCTTACGTAAAGCCATCAACGACAGGCTAAGTTCCATGCGCATCAACGAGGATAAACTGATCGGTCCTTACTTCCTGAAGCCTTCCGTACTGGAAAGCGATGAAAACGGCAGAATCAAAAACCTTGAAGCCTTCAACAAAAGTTTTAAGAATAAGATTCTGATGTACCTCTTTGAGGACGCCGCCCGACAGAGGAGACAGGAACTTTTCAAGGGCTGTACGGACTGCCATCGCTATTCTTCGCTGTGCAAGGAATTCGATAAAATCGGACTCGACATCTTCGGGGACGATCTCATCAAACAGGCGTAGCTCATGAGACTTGCGAACCGCTTTGTACGGGAAGAAAAGCCGTACACTAAGCTCGAACTCTTCAATATGTTTGATCTTAGTTCGATAAAGGAAGAGAAGCTCCTTTCTCTCCTGCTGTCCTACGGAGTTCTCATTCCTGTGCGGCAAGGCGGTTACGAGCTATTATTCAAGTTTTCCTTTGTCGGTATTATTTTCTTCGATAAGCTCATCATCCGATGCTTTCCCAAGTACATCCGCAGTACGGAAAGTCCGCATGAGCAGTTTGCTCAGGTGATGAACGTTATCCGCCGCTATGGTCGGGAGAGTAAAGCAGAATTCCGGCCTAGCGGTGAGCATGAACATATGGAGTTCAGCCTTCTATCCGAGGCGTTATCCTTGCTGGACGACTACGCCGAGCATGGGCTCTATTCCAACGTCATCTACGAATCGGAACTGAATGGCGGCGGGGAAATCCTCTGGGATAAGACGATAGGCTCGATAGACCCTTTTTTCAGCAACGATACTCCGTTTTATATGGAGTTTCATACCAGAAGGGTTATCGACGACGAGCAAAGCTATGTGACACGACTCCATAAGCACCTATTGACGGAATGCTCCCGACTCCTAGAGCGTGCTGACCTGCTTGAGCTTTTCGGAATTGCGCCGCTATGCTTGAATGACGAACCGCGTGAGCACTTCGGCCCAGATGTCTACATCGTCCAGAGGCTTCGGGCGGAACTCGACATACAATTCGACAGCCAGAAGCAGGAACTTCTTCGCAGACTTATTCGATTCATCGAACAAAGAGAGAGTTTGTCAGCCGAGCCATTGTATCTTTATGGCACGACAGCTTTCGAGGCCGTGTGGGAGACCGTATGCGCAAAGGGTTTTGGCAATCAGCTGAAGACTCCGCTGAAAAATCTTCCCCTTCCGCCCGGCTTGAATCCTGCCTATAGGGGCAAAGAAAATTGGGAGCTGATCAAACTTATCGAAAAGTCGAAGTGGAACTTGGCGGAGGCCAAACCGTTTGAGGGCAACGGCACGCTCATTCCAGATATTGCCGCTTTCCATCAGCATAAAAGCGAAACGATTTTCTTTATCTTCGATGCCAAGTATTACACCTATTCGCTCTCAGCGGACAGACTCCCCGGCATTGGGGATATCGACAAACAGTATCTGTACGAGCTTGCCTTCAAGCCTTTCCTTGAAGCGCACGGCATAACGAGGGTGAAAAATATTTTCCTAATGCCCACGGAAGGAGTCGATCTCGAGCATAAGGGCTATGTCGAACTGCCCATGCTGAGAGGGCTGGGGCTCGAGAATATTCAAATTGTGCTCGTGCCTGCTCAGCTGATTTATGAGTGTTACCTTGATGGGCATGGAGGTAACAGCTTAACCTTTCAGCAGGGGATCCTTGAATTGCTTCATGACTGATAGAGGGCTGATGAAACGTGCTGTGGAAAGCATTTATGTGATATAAGCTAAAGAACAAATATATTTTGAAAAATCATCCACTTAGAAAAGAACTCATAGCTTGTTGGTATCGGTGTTGGTATTAAAAAATTTAAATTTTTTATTTCCAATTAAAACAGTATATTATTTATAAAAACTATTCTGTCCCTCGCCGCAGTTCCCCGGAACTGCGGCTTTTTTCGTCATGCACCTCTTACATGCAGAGCCTCCGCCTCGGCTTTACTTTGCCTGAGCCCGCTGTTATTTTAAAAAGAACGCAAGTTTCCTCAATGCCCATCCGGCGCAACATCTTCTGGAGAAGATCATGCTGCTTTCCACCATAGTCAAAGCGTACAAGGATGTCCGGGTGCTCTGCATCGGCGACGTCATGCTCGACCATTTCCTCTACGGCAAGGTGGAGCGCATCTCGCCGGAGGCTCCGGTCCCTGTTTTTAACTACCGCAGTGAGAAGAGCATGCTCGGCGGCGCAGGCAACGTGGTGGCCAACCTCAAGACTCTAGGCTGCCAGGCCGACCTTATCTGCTTCATCGGCGAAGACTCCGCAGGCGCAGAAGTGCGCCGCCAGCTCTCCGCCGTGAGTGCAAACTCGCTGCCCATCGAAGTGCCCGGCTTTCCTACCATCGAGAAGACCCGCGTCATCGCCGGGAACAGCCACCTGCTCCGCATCGACAACGAACGCCGCTTCGACGATGTGGCCGAGGCCGACGCCATTCTTGAAGCCGAGCTCAGCTCCCGTGTGCATGCCGCCGACATAGTCCTGCTCTCCGACTATGCCAAGGGCATGCTCTCCCCGGAACGCTGTGCCCGCGTCATCGCGGCCTGCCGCAGGGCCGGGAAGCCCGTCATCGTCGACCCGAAGGGAAGCGACTATGGAAAGTATGCCGGCGCCACTGTGGTCAAGCCCAACCTCAAGGAATTCAATCAGGCCACTGGCATGGCCGCCTCTCCCGAAGCCGCAGACTTCTTCGAGCTCCTTCGCGAAGGCGCACGCCGCCTCTTCGAGGCCCATGGCATAGAGAACCTGCTCGTCACGCTCAGCGAACATGGCATGGCCTTCGTCTCTTCCCAGAAACCCGACGAACTCTTCCATATCCCCACGGAAGCGCGTGAAGTGTTCGACGTTTCCGGCGCAGGCGACACCTCCCTTGCCGCCTTCGGAGCCTCCCTTGCCGCCGGCGCCAGCATCAAGAATGCCATGAAGCTGGCCAACATCGCCTCCGGCATAGCCGTGGGCAAGCTGGGCACTTCCTGTGTGACCGGGCAGGAACTCATGGATGCCCTTTCTCGCCGCGCCTCCACCGGCTCCAGCCTTGGATGGAAGCAGAAAGGCAAGATTGTCTCCGTGAAGGAAGCGGCCGAAATAGCCTCTCAGCTTCGGGAACAGGGCCGCAAGGTGGGCTTCACCAACGGCTGCT
This sequence comes from Mailhella sp., assembly GCA_017411945.1. Lineage (GTDB taxonomy): Bacteria > Desulfobacterota > Desulfovibrionia > Desulfovibrionales > Desulfovibrionaceae > Mailhella. Next base: position 6,812 of record JAFQPD010000141.1, on the reverse strand, counting down.
TCGACCTTCTGCATCAGGGCCATCTCCACTCCCTCATGCAGGCCCGCCAGCACTGCGACGCCCTCATGGTCGGCCTGAACACCGATGCCTCCATAAAAAGGCTCAAGGGCCCGGAACGCCCCATACAGGACGAGAAGACACGCGCCCTGCTCCTCGCCTCGCTGGAATTCGTGGACTATGTTATCATGTTCGACGACGATACCGCCCTGCCCACCGTGGACGCCGTGCGCCCTGACCTCATCCTCAAGGAAGGCTATACACTCGACCGCTGGCCCGAAGCCCAGTTCGTGGAAAGCTACGGCGGCAAGGCTGTCACCCTGAGCAGGCTGGAAGGCTTTTCCACCACGAACACCATCGCCCGCATGAAGAAATGATCGGCAGCTGCCGAAAAGCATGGGGAGGCTTCCGCCTCCCTTTTCTTTTGCCGGCAATCCCCAGCAGAAAAATATGCTTTTACAATAGCGTTGATTTTTGCGCATGCTCACTCCCATCCACCAAAATATCGCCATATTATTTGACAATTTTTAAAAACTTATTAGTCTGGGAAGACCTTTTTCCTTAAAAAACCTCCGCCCCTCCTGCTCAAAGCCGGGAACAGGCGAGGGAAGGACGCTTCTCGACCATGGACAGGCTCCTCCTCACTCTGGCCATCATCTTCGCAAGCCTCATCGCCGGCTACGCCTTCCAGCAATGGGTGCGCTCCGGCCGTTCGCCGCTCGACGAAGAGTCCATGCGCGCCCTGCGCCTGCGCATACAGAAGGGGGCCATGTTCGGCCTCATCCCCCTCTCGGCCATGCTTTCGCTGTGGGGCCTGCCCTCGCCGGACGCCCGCCTGCTCGCCTTGCCCGCCCTCGGCGTGGCGGCGTGGGTATGCGGCGGCGTGCTCGCCCTTCTGCTCTCACGCCTCATGGGCCTCGAACGCAGGCAGGCCGGAAGCATGTTCTGCTGCGGCACCTTCACCAACATCGGGGCCGTGGGCTCTCTGGTTTCCGTCATGCTCTTCGGCGAACAGACCATCGCCATTGCCGCCCTGTACCGCCTTTGCGAAGAGATCTACTACTTCGGCATAGCCATGCCCGTCGCCCGCTGGCATGGGCAGGATGAGGGGGGCAAGGCGCATTTCTCCCTGCGCGACTTCCGCCTCGAGCCCGTGCTCAAGGTCATACTCCTCGCACTGGGGCTCGGCATCACGCTGAACCTTGCCGGAGTGCCCCGCCCGGCTCTCTTCGGCACGCTCTCTTCCGGCGCCATGATACTCGGCACCGTATGTTTTCTGCTTTCCATCGGCATGAGCCTCCGCCTTTCGAGCATGACCTGCTATGTGCGGCAGTCGGCGGCCATATCGCTCATCAAATTCGTGGGCTGCCCTCTGGTCATCGTGGCTCTTGCCATGCTCTGCGGCCTTGGCGGCATCGATGACGGACTCCCGCTCAAGGTGGTCGCCATCCTTGCTTCCATGCCCGTGGCCATGAATGCCCTCATCCCCCCGTCCCTGTTCGACCTGGACCTGGACCTGGCCAATGCCTGCTGGGTTTTCACCACGCTGGAGCTCGTTGTGGTGCTGCCCGTGCTCGTTTTCGTACTGCCGCTGCTGTAAGCGGCGCAAGCCTCCCCTGCTCTCGTTTCGGGGCCGGGGTGCCTTTTCCCTTGGGAACAACGCAAATCGCGTCCCAAACATATCCGAGGAGGAATCCATGAAACGCATCTTCCGTTCCGCCCTGCTCGCCGCAGTGTGCCTTGGCCTGTTCGCCGCTCCTGCCGAAGCCGCCTACAAGAAGGAGTACAAGCTCAGCGTGGTGCCCGGCGCCACCTCCGGCTGGGGCCTTTCCGGCACCTATTTCGCCGACCTGGTGAAAGAACGCACCAACGGCCGCATCAACATCAAGGTGTACCACGGCGCACAGCTCATGGCCGGCAAGCAGACCTCTGAACTGCTGCTCGTCCGCAACGGCGCCATCGACTTCGCCCTTGCCTCCACCATCAACTGGTCTCCCCAGGTGAAGCAGCTCAACCTCACCGCCCTGCCCTTCTTCGTGGCCAACAACCCCGACCGCTACAAGGCCATGGACGCCATCACCTCCGGCAAGTCCGGCAAGATGCTCATCGCCGCCGTGGAAAAGACCAAGGTGAAGTTCATCGGCTGGGGCGAAAACGGCTTCCGCGAACTCACCACCTCCAAGGGTCCCATCCACAAACCTGCCGACATGAACGGCATGAAGCTCCGCGTGTGCGGCACCCCCATCTTCATCGACATCTTCTCCGCCCTGGGCACCAACCCCCAGGCCATCAACTGGTCTGAAGCTGTCACCGGCTTCCAGCAGGGCATCGTGGACGGTCAGGAGAACCCCACCAACGGCATCAACATCCCCCTGCAGGTCTGGACCTGGCATAAGTACCACACCGACTGGCACTACATGATTGACCCCCTGCTCCTCACTGCCAACCAGAAGGTGTGGAAGGAATTCTCCGCTGAAGATCAGAAGATCCTCATGGAATGCGCCAAGGACATGGAAAAGTACTCCAAGGCCCTTTCCCGCCTCGGCTTCGACGAGGGTTCCGCCCTTGCCTACCTGCAGAGCATCGGCAAGGCTCCTGCCGTCACCGATCCCTACAAGACTCTTGCTGAAAAGGGCATGAACGTTGTGAAGTTCACCCCTGAAATGATCAAGGAATTCTACGACGCCACCAAGTCCGTCCGTGACAAGTGGACCAAGGAAATCGGCGAAGACCTCGTGAAGGCCGCCGAAGCCGACATGAAGGCCGCCCAGTAAGCGAGCCTGCCTTTTGGGGCGGCTTCGGCCGCCCCCTGATATTTCCTTCCTAAGGATGCTGATATGCTGGACTTTCTGAACAAACGCCTCGAGGAACTGCTCGGCGCGTTCCTTCTGGCCGTAATGGCGTGCGTCGCGTTCATCAACGTGATCGTCCGTTACTGCACCAACCTCTCCTTTGCCGCCTCCGAAGAGATCACTGTGAACCTCTTCGTGTGGATCGTTCTTCTGGGCACCTCCCGCGCCTTCCGTGAGGGCACGAACTTCAGCATGAACCTGCTGTACGACGCCCTGCCCCGTTTCATCAGAAAGATCCTGTATGTTTTCAGCGTCATCTGCTGCCTTATCTTCTTTGCAGCCCTGGCCTATGAAGGCTATATCGAAGTCGTGGACGAGATAGAGCTTTCCGTCGTCTCCGAGTCGCTGGCTATCCCGGTGTGGCTGTACACCATCTGCACCCCCGCCATCTCCGTCATCATCATCGTGCGCATCCTCCAGAAGACCTGGGAAGATTTCCGCACCAGAAATTTCTAAGAGGAGAGGCGCATGGAAACTTCCCTTTTCAACGACCCGGCATTCTGGCTGCTCATCGCCTTCGTCATCCCGCTCGTCACCCGCGTGCCCATCGCTATCTCTCTCGGCCTCTCCGCCCTGCTCGTGGGCTGGTGGTGGGACATGGGCGTGGACATGCTCTCCTACAACTTCTTCGCAGGCGTGGCCAAAGTGCCGCTCCTTGCCATCCCCTTCTTCATCCTCGCCGGCTTCATCATGGAGCGCGCGGGCATAGCCTCCCGCATCGTGCTCCTCGTTGAGACCCTCGTGGGCGACATGACCGGCGGCCTTGCCATCGCCACCGTAGGCGTGGCCACCTTCTGGGGCGCTGTGAGCGGTTCCGGCCCCGCCACTGTGGCGGCCCTCGGCCTCATCCTCATCCCTGCCATGGTGAAGAGCGGCTACGACAAGCCCTTCGCCGCCGCTACGGTTTCCGTGACTTCCGGCCTCGCCATCGTCATCCCGCCCAGCATCGCCTTCATCGTGTACGGCGGCATTGCCGACGTTTCCGTGCCCGCCCTCTTCGCCGCAGGCTTCGTGCCCGGCATCATAGTGGCCGGCTTCCTCGGCGTCTCCGTGTTCCTGACCTCCCGCAAGAAGGGCTACCGCGGCAAGCCCCGCACCATGCCCATCCGCAAAGCCCTGCGCGAAGCCTTCTGGGGCGTGATGACTCCCGTGGTCATCCTTGGCGGCATCTACGGCGGCGTGTTCACTCCCACCGAAGCCGCGGCCGTGGCCATCTTCTACGGCCTCTTCGTAGGCGTGTTCATCTACCGCACCATCGACAAGTTCTCCATCCTCGTGGAAGTCCTTGTCGAATCCGTGAAGGCCACTGCCGTCATCATGTTCGTGGTGACCTGCGCCGGCCTCTACGCCTGGGTGGCCAGCACTGTCGGCCTCGTGGAACGCGGCGCGGCTGTTCTGCTCTCGCTTTCCGACAACCCCTGGGTGCTCCTGCTCCTCATCAACGTCATCCTCTTCGTCGCAGGCATGCTGCTGGACGCCATCTCCATCTACTATGTGCTCCTGCCCTTCCTGCTTCCCATCATGGCCCACTTCGGCTGGGACCCTGTGTGGTTCGGCGTGATGATGACCATCAACCTCGCCCTCGGCCAGGTGACGCCCCCCGTGGCCGTGAACCTCTACGTCGGCGCAAAGATCAGCGGACTTACCATGGAACAGATCACGCCTCCCGTGCTTCCCATGCTGGCCGCCGCCACTCTGGCCCTCGTGGTCATCGTGCTCTTCCCCGACCTCACGCTCTTCTTCCCGCGCATGCTCGGCCTGTAAGAGCCTCCTGAAACAGGGCAAAGCCTCCTGCTCCTCTCACGGAACAGGAGGCTTTTTGCTTTTCTGGCTTTGACACCTGCGCGACATTCCGAATATCATCGGAAAAACGCAGGAGGAAAAATGTTCGAGCTAAGTGCCCTCGGGTGGCTCTGGGCAGGCTTTTCGGTGTTCGCGGCCAGCGTGGTGCGCGGCATAGCGGGTTTCGGCTTCTCGCTCATTGTCACAGTCCTGCTTACGCTGGTACTTCCGCCTTCGCAGATAGTGCCCGTTGTCCTGCTGTGGGAGATTTCCGCCAGCATAGGCCACCTGCCCTTCGTGTACCGCGAGGTGGACTGGAAATCGCTGGGCTGGCTCACCACTGGCATGCTGCTGGGCACTCCTCTCGGCGTATGGATGCTCGCCTGTTTGCCGCCTGAGCCTATGTGCGCCGCCATCAACGGCACTGTCATCATCTTCGCCATAATGCTCCTCAGGGGCTCAAAGCCGCGCCGCTCCCCCACGAAACTGGAGACCTCGCTCATAGGCATGAGCGGCGGCATCATCAACGGCGCTTCTGCCAACGGAGGCCCTCCCGTCATCCTCTTCTTCCTTTCCAGTCCCGCAGGAGCAGCCGTGGGGCGCGCCTCGCTCATCGCCTACTTCCTGCTCACGGATTCCTGGGCCTCGGTGTTCTGCTGGCAGAACGGCCTGTTCACGCTGGAAAGCTGGCTGTTCATGGGCTCCATGCTTCCTGTGCTGGCCCTCGGCGTAGCCTTGGGAAGCCGCTTCTTCCGCGATCTCGACGAGGCGAAATTCAAAAAGCTGGTGCTCATGCTCCTGCTGGCCGTGGCCTGCACCGGTCTGGCCAAAGCCGTACTGTGACCAGCACCGCATGAAACAAAGACCCCGGCCTGCATAAGGTCGGGGTCTTTCATTTCAAGCGGCGTAGCTTACTGCGGCTGCTTCTGGAGCAGGCCGGCTTCGGCGAGCTTTTCGGCCAGCTGCTGCATAGCGCCGAGCATGCCGAGGAAACCCTGAGGGGTGAAGATGAGCTGAGCGCCTTCTTCCTGCACAGGCTCAGCACCCTGCTGACCCTGAAGGACGAAGGTATCCAGACGGACATTGCCGTTGATGAGATGGGCCTGGCTCACGCCGTCGATAAAAGCAACAGACTTCATGAAATTCTCCTGAATATTGATACGACTGAGGCCTGCCGCCAAGGCAGACCATTTCTAATGAAGGAATGATAAATCCTTTTTCGGCAAAGGCAAGGCCGCGGCCTAAAAGAATTCGTTCTCGCGGCGTTCCTTCAGCTTTTCCGTGAACATGGCGGCGAAGTCGGAGTAGGCGGGAACGTCCATGTTCTTCGCGCCCACGGGGCAGTTCCGGATACAGCGGAAGCAGGAAATGCAGTCCTCGCCCACGGTGCGGCAGTCTTCGCCTATGGCCTGCATGGGGCAGGCGCGCACGCATAGCCTGCACTGCACGCAGGATTCCGAAGTGAGAGGATGGAAACGTCCGCGCAGAAGCCCTTCTCGATACGGCCGATTTCCAGGAACAGCTAACGCACTCCCCGTGCGCTGTGCGGCCTCCGCTCCGAATTCCCGGCACGCGGCAAGGTCCTCGTCATCGGGCCGCGAAACCTGGATCTCGCCGTAGGTATGGCGGCCTATGAGGGCAGCGCCTCCCTTCACCACAAAGCCCTGCTCCTTAGCCATGTCTGCCAGTTCGAGGAGGGCATCCTCATAATGCCTGTTGCCATAGCTCACCGCCACGAGGCAGGGGGTGCCATTCCCCCGAAAAGCCAGAAGCCTGTCCTTCACGGCAAGGGGCAGACGCCCGGCATAGACGGGCATGCCGAAGACCACAAAATCCTCCGGCCCAAACTCACGGGACGCGGGCTCAGGCTGGCAGGTGACGTCCACACTCTCGATGCCTTCCGCTCCCAGCGCAGAGGCCACCCCCTCCGCCAGAGCCTTCATACTCTTCTCCGTGTTCCCCGTTGCCGAAAAATAAATGGCCGCGACTTTCATACCGCCCTCCTCACGAAATTTCTCCCACATTACCCCTCACCGCAGAAAAAGCCAACGCCCCGAACTCACACGAGCCGGGGCGTTTCTTCGCAGGAACATCCTGATCAAGCAAAAAGTTTTGGAAAGGGGTGGGGGAGTTTGAGGGGGCGGGGGAAAGCTTTTTTCAAAAAGTTTCCCCCGCCCCCTC
>JAFQPD010000140.1 GCA_017411945.1 Mailhella sp. | reverse complement strand
CCGCGGCCGTATGAAGCTGCCAGACCTGGCACCGTGGGGCTGTGTCAGGTACGGGCCTGGTGATCCTGATGGATCACGCCCAGGCCTTTGAGAGCTTGATGGATGACGGCGCATTCTTCATTGGAGGCATGCGAGGTGCCCATGCTGAAGACGGATTCGAGACGATTGACAGTGCGGCCCTGCGAGTCGGTCCTTATGAAGTCCTTGTCGCGGGCGTTCTTCATGCGGCGGGCTATCTGGCGGAAGGTCCAGTCCCAGTCCTTTTCCACCCACGAGCTCGAATAGGGAGCGCGGTACATGGGCTTCGTGAGGCGGTGCTTGCCGGTATACATGGTGAAAAGGGCCGCGCCCTTGGCGCAGAGAGTGCCCTGGTTCACGGGGAAGTCCGGGTCGCCTTCGGTGGAAACGAGGCGTCCGTCCTTGACGTGGGCAATGATCTGGCAGCACACGGCGCAGAACGGGCAGACGGAATGGACTTCCTTGGCTCCTTCGATCTTGAGGGCGGCCACATAGGCTTTGGCCTCGGTCAGGTCGAAACCGAGCTGGGAAAGCGTGAGGCAGAGTGCCCCGGCTCCGGCCAGCTTGAGGAATTTTCTTCGGGTAACGGCCATAGGCTCTCCTTGTCTGGAATGGGGAGCGTGAGTAGGTGGATGGAGCGGAACGAGTGCCCCGCCCCCGCTATACGGCGAAGCGGAAGGCTTTCCCTTCCAAAGAGAGGAAAGCTCCTGGCGGAAAAGAGCAGGGCAGGATACTTTTCTTCTCTTATAGATACACTAGGATATAATCCAGTCTTGTGCAAGCGTAAGGCTTATTTTCACACGAATCTTACAGGAATGTCATATTTCTCTCGCGGCAAGCGGAGGCAGCCTGCGCCTTTCGAAGCACCCTCAGGCAATGCCCGTGTTCGGAAAGGCCACGGAAAGGGGGCGGGCTTCCAGTCACGGAAAGTTTTCCGGGGCAGAAAGCGTGTGCGTTTTTTGAAATCCTTGACGGAAAAAATTTCTTCGGGCTATGGTTCGCCAAAATGGACGGCGATGCCCTGGTTTCGCCCATTGCCTTACCTTGTCCCTATTTTAAGGAGTGAACATGTTCCGTTTCCTCAGAGTCAACATGGCCACCAAGTCCTGCGTGTTCGAAGAGATCCCCGCTGAATACGCCGGCCTCGGCGGCCGCGGCCTTACCTCCACCATCGTGGCCCGTGAAGTCGACCCTCTCTGCACCCCCCTCGGCCCGCATAACAAGCTGGTCTTCGCCCCCGGCCTGCTCGGCGCCACCAACAGCCCCAACGGCAACCGCATCTCCGTGGGCTGCAAGAGCCCCCTCACCGAAGGCATCAAGGAATCCAACTCCGGCGGCCAGCCCGGCGGCCATCTCGCCAAGCTCGGCATCATGGCCATCATCGTTGAAGAAATGGCTGCCGAAGGCGAATGGTGGCAGCTCGAAGTGAGCAAGGACTCCGCCCGCCTCGTGCCTTCCACTGTGGCCGGCCTGAACAACTTCGCCGCTGTGGAAAAGCTCGTGGAGCAGTACGGCAAGGAATGCAGCTACGTTTCCATCGGCCGCGCCGGCGAATTCAAGCTCACCGCCGCCTCCATCGCCTTCACCGACCGCGAACTCCGCCCCATGCGCCATGCCGGCCGCGGCGGCGTGGGTGCTGTCATGGGTTCCAAGGGCCTCAAGGCCATCATCATCAACCCTGAGGGCGGCAAGAACCATCCCCTCGCCGATGAAGCCGCTTTCCGCGACGCCTCCAAGCGTTTCGCCAAGGCTCTGATGGATCATCCCGTCACCGGCAAGGGCCTTGCCGAATACGGCACTGCCGTTCTCGTGAACATCCTTCACGAAGCCGGCGGCCTGCCCACCCGCAACTTCACCTCCGGCCAGTTCGAAGGCCACGAAGCCGTTTCCGGCGAACGCATGAACGCCAACACCAAGGAACGCGGCGGCGAAGGCGCTGTGGCCCACGGCTGCATGAGCGGCTGCATCATCCGCTGCTCCGGCCTCTACCCCAACAAGCAGGGCAAGCTCATCAGCAAGTGGCCTGAATACGAAACCCTGTGGTGCTTCGGCCCCCACTGCGGCATCGACGACCTCGACCTCATCGCCCAGTACGACCGCATCTGCGACGACGCCGGTGTGGACACCATCGACGTCGGCGTGGCCATAGGCGTTGCCATGGCTGGCGGCGGCATCCCCAAGGGCGACGCCCAGGCCGTTCTCCGCGTGATGAACGAAATCAGCGAAGGCACTCCCCTCGGCCGCGTCATCGGCTGCGGCACTGCCACCACCGGCCGCGTCTTCGGCGTGCGCCGCGTGCCCTGCGTCAAGGGCCAGAGCCTGCCCGCCTACGATCCCCGCGCCGTCAAGGGCGTGGGCGTGACCTACGCCACCACTCCCATGGGCGCCGACCACACTGCCGGCTACTCCGTCACCGCCAATATCCTGAGCTGCGGCGGCACGGTCGATCCTCTTAAGAAGGAAGGCCAGATCGAGCTGTCCCGCAATCTGCAGATCGCTACCGCCTCTGTGGACTCCGTGGGCCTCTGCCTCTTCACCGCCTTCGCCATCCTCGACGTGGCCGACGCCCTGCCCGCCATCGTGGATATGCTGAACGCCAAGTTCGGCTGGCAGCTCACCGGCGACGACGTCGTCACCCTCGGCCAGCGCATCCTCTCCACGGAAGTGGACTTCAACCGCCGCGCCGGCATCACCGAAGCCGCCGACCGCCTGCCCGACTTCTT
>JAFQPD010000139.1 GCA_017411945.1 Mailhella sp. | reverse complement strand
GGCGGGAGCGCGAAGCGCGAGAGAGCCTTGCGAACCAGGCTGGCGTCATCTGGTGGTCAGCTGACGAAGCGGACGGAACAAGGCGCGAGAAGGGCGCAAGCCCGCGCGACTTGTTTCGGGAGCGAGGCTCTGGTCCTGACAGCGGATTCCCGACTAGGGAATCCAAGACATCCCGCGCCGGGAGCTGGCGGCCGAAGCACAGCATGACTCGGCGGTACAGCCTCAGCTCAACGCGGTACGTTCCGCCGCCTGCTGTCCCGCGCCGGGAGCTGTCGAGCAGAGAGAGGCAGAACTAGCCAGCAGTCCGATGATCCCGGAGATCAATCCCCAAATCCCCCAAACACCAGAATAAAAAAAGACGCCGGACAGGAATCCCCGTCCGGCGTCCAAAGGAGCTAGTCGCTTACTTCTTCAGCCAGCTCATCATCTGGCGGAGCTCAGCGCCCACCTTTTCGAGCTGGTGTTCAGTTTCGAGGCGGCGGGTGGCGAGGAACTTGCCCTTGCGGCCGGCGCCCATTTCCTGCATGAATTCGGAAGCGAAGGTGCCGTCCTGGATTTCACGGAGCACCTGGCGCATGGCCTTGCGGGTCTCTTCGGTGATGATGCGCTTGCCGGTGCGGTAGTCGCCGTATTCAGCAGTGTTGGAGATGGAGTAGCGCATGAAGCCGAAGCCGCCGTTGTTGATGAGGTCCACGATGAGCTTCATTTCGTGGATGGTCTCGAAGTAGGCCATTTCGGGAGCGTAGCCGGCTTCCACGAGAGTTTCGAAGCCCACCTTCATGAGTTCGGTCACGCCGCCGCAGAGAACGGCCTGTTCGCCGAAGAGGTCGGTTTCGGTTTCTTCGCGGTAGGTGGTTTCGAGGATGCCGGCGCGGCCGGCGCCGATGCCGGAAGCGTAAGCCAGAGCGTAGTCCTTAGCCTTGCCGGAGTAGTCCTGGGCGATGGCGATGAGGCTGGGCACGCCCTTGCCTTCCTGGTACTGGCTGCGCACGGTGTGGCCGGGGCCCTTGGGGGCGATCATGATGACGTCGATGTTGGCGGCGGGCTTGATGAAGCCGAAGTGGATGTTGAAGCCGTGGGCGAAGCAGAGCACGTCGCCTTCCTTCATGTTGGGGGCAACGTCCTTGGCGTAGATGTCGGCGGCCACTTCGTCGGGCACGAGCATCATGACGATGTTGCCGGCCTTGGCGGCTTCGGCGGGTTCCATGACAGTGAGGCCGGCGGCTTCAGCCTTGGCCCAGCTTTCGGAGCCCTTGCGCAGGCCCACGACGACGTTCACGCCGGATTCGTGGAGGTTCTGGGCATGGGCGTGGCCCTGAGAGCCGAAGCCGATGATGGACACGGTCTTGCCGTCGAGCATGCCGAGGTTGCAGTCGGCATCGTAGTACTTCTTGATCATGGGACTAATCTCCGTTCTGTGTAAATTGCCAGGCCCTTCGGCCATTGGTTTCGATGCTTAAGCCTTGTTCTTCCACCAGTCGCTCTGGGAGCCGCGCGGCATGCCGATGACGCCGGAGCGGCACATTTCGAGCACCCGGTAGGGAGACATGACTTCGAGGAAGCCGTCTATCTTCGAGGGCTTGCCCGTGAGCTGTACTACCATGCTGCTGGAGGTAAGGTCAATAATCTTGGCACGGTAAACTTCAACGATGTCCTTGATGAGGGAAATGTTCTTCTCGTCGAAGGCCAGGCGTATCATCACGGTTTCGCAAAGCAGGCTCTCGTTGCGGGGCAGGAGGCTGATGGAGCGCACTTCCTGCAGCTTGGAGGTCTGCTTGATGGCCTGGTCGAGCACATGCGCGTCGCCTTCGGTGACGATGGTGATGACGGAGACGTTAGGGTCGCCGGTGGGCGCGGCGGTAACGCTGGTCATGTTGAAGCGGCGGCGTGCGAACATGGAGGACACGCGGGCCATGACGTTGGGGTTGTTGTCCACAACGATGGAAAGCACGTATTTGGTCATTTTCTCCTCCTATTCCATGATGATGGAGTCGCAGGTGCAGCCGCCCGGGATCATGGGCAGCACCTTCTCGTCGCGGGAGATGGGGCAGTGTATCCACACGGGGCCTTCGGCCTTCAGAGCTTCCTTCATGGCCGCTTCGAACTCGTCCATGCTGCTCACGCTGTAGCCCTTGCCGCCGAAAGCCTCGATGAGCTTCACATAGTCGGTTTTCCTTTCAAGGGTGGTGGCCATGTAGCGGCGGCCGTAGAAGCTGGTCTGCCACTGGCGCACCATGCCGAGCACGCTGTTGTCGAGGATGATGGTGATGACGGGCAGGCCGAAGGAAACCGCGGTGCAGGCTTCGTTCAGGTTCATGTGGAAGGAGCCGTCGCCGGTGAAGTGGATGACAGGGCATTCGGGCTTGGCCGCCTTCGCGCCTATGGCTGCGCCGTAGCCGTAGCCCATGGTGCCGAGGCCGCCGGAAGTGAGGAACCTGCGAGGCTTCACGTGGCGGCAGTACTGCACGGCCCACATCTGGTGCTGGCCCACGTCGGTGACGTAGATGGAGTCTTCGCCGGCAAGCTCGCATGCCTTGCGGATGATCTGGTGGGGCTTCAGCACGGAATCGCTGTCCTTGGGCTGGTAGTCCTCGGCCTTCCATTCGGCGATCTGGGTGAGCCATTCGTCGCGGCAGATATTGTTGATCTTGGGGAGCAGGGCGCAGATGACGTCCTTCACGTCGCCTTCGAGGGCCACGTCCACATGGACGTTCTTGTTGATTTCGGAGGCGTCGAGGTCGATCTGGATGAGCTTGGCGCGGCGGCCGAATTCATCGGGCTTGAGGGCCACGCGGTCGGAGAAGCGGGTGCCCACGGCGACCATGACGTCGCAGTTGTCCAGCGCGAGGTTGGAGGTGCGGCAGCCGTGCATGCCCACCATGCCGAGGTTGAGCGGGTCGTCGCAGTGGATGACGCCTGCGCCCATGAGGCTGTAGGCCGCAGGCATGCAGGCCTTCTTCATGAGTGCGGCAAGCTCTTCGCCTGCGCCGGAAGCGGCCACGCCGCCGCCGAAGTACACGGCAGGGCGTTCTGCGTTGTTGATGATCTCGGCGGCCCTGACAATGGCGTCCATGTCGATGTTCGACTGGTACATGTCGCGCTCGGGGGCGGCGGCGGGGGTGAACTCGCAGAGGGCGGCGGTGACGTCCTTGGGGATGTCCACCAGCACGGGGCCCTTGCGGCCGGTCTGGGCTATGCGGAAGGCTTCGCGCAGGGTGTCGGCAAGGTCCTTCACGTCGTAGACCACGAAATTATGCTTGGTTATGGGCATGGTGATGCCCGCGATGTAGACTTCCTGGAAGGAGTCCTGCCCCATGAGGGCGGTGGGCACGTTGCCGGTGATGGCCACCATGGGCACGGAGTCCATGTAGGCGGTGGCGATGCCCGTGACGAGGTTGGTGGCGCCGGGGCCGCTGGTAGCCAGTACTACGCCGGTGCGGCCGGTAGCACGCGCGTAGCCGTCGGCCGCATGGGCAGCACCCTGTTCATGGGCGGTGATGATATGTTTGATGCGGTCCTGATACCTGTAGAGCTCATCGTACAGATTCAGCACAGCGCCGCCGGGGTAGCCGAACAGCGTATCGACGCCCTGCTCCACCAGCACTTCACAGAAAATTTGGGAACCGGTCAACTGCATAGAATTTACCTCATAAAGCTTGAACCATGCTGATCCGCACGCTGCGGACCCGCTCCTGTGCGGCCCTGCCCCCCGGGAGGGAACGGCGGGAAGCGGCTGGGCCTGCTCTTTCCCGCGGCGGGGCTGCCCCAGCTTGTGCCCGTGGGCAGGAGCTTTCACGAGAAAGAGTCAGGCTTTGATAGGAACTCCTTTTTTCTCTGCTGTCAAGCGGCTTTCCCCTGCAGGCGTGCAGAAAATCGAAGTCTTTTTTTTCACATTGCGCATATCGCTTGATTAAGGGAAAGGAATTTGTTAGGAATAATTATCAATAATAAGCCAAACGCATCAAGGAGACGCCATGCTTCCCCTCATCTCCCCCTCCAAGGCCAAGGAAATGGCCGATTCCGGCAAGGCCCGCCTCGTCGATATCCGCGAAACTTCCGAATACGCGCGGGAGCACGTTGCCGGCTCGCGCCTCGTTCCTCTTTCGGTGGCGCAGTCCTACCCGGTGAAGGACGAAGATGCGCCGCAGAAGCCGGTCATCTATTTCTGCAACTCCGGCCGCCGCACGCAGGACAACGCCGAACTTCTGGAAAAGCTGGCCGGCGGCGAGGCATGGCAGGTGGAAGGCGGCATCACGGGCTGGAAGAAGGCCGGCCTGCCCGTGGAGGGCGGCTCTTCTGCGCTGCCCATGTTCCGGCAGATACAGATAGGCGCGGGCGCGGCAGTGCTTCTTGGCGTTGTGGGCAGCTATTTCTGGCACCCCATGTTCTGGCTCACGGCCTTCGTTGGCGCGGGCCTGCTGTTCGCCGGCCTCACGGGCTTCTGCGGGCTGGCCCTCGTGCTTGCCAAGATGCCGTGGAACAAGGACTGCGGCGGCTCCTGCCCGCTGAAGCGATGACGCCCTGGGGGAGGGCGGCCTGCGCGGGGCGCGGCTTCCCTGCCCTTGGCGGCCCTTTCCTCCTCCTTCCTTCCCCTTGACACGGCCCATAAACATATTAAAAGGGGTGGAGATTTCTCAGGGCGGGGTGCAAGTCCCCACCGGCGGTGACCCGCATGCGCGGGAAGCCCGCGAGCGGCCTCCACGGGGAACGCCGCAGACCCGGTGCAAGGCCGGGGCCGACGGTAACAGTCCGGAAGAAAGAGAATCCTACGCCTCCCGCAGGCGATTCTCCTCTCTCGCAGAGCTTTCCTGCCGCCCTGATGCCGGGATTCCACAAGGATTTTTCATGCATCAGCCCTCCATACTCGAAACGTTCGGCACCGCGCGTGAACGCGCCGAAGCCGCCATCGCCGCCATCCGTGCCGGCCAGGGCGTCCTCATCGTGGACGACGAGGACCGCGAGAACGAAGGCGACCTCATCTACGCCGCCGAAACCGTCACCCCCCAGCAGATGGCCCTGCTCATCCGCGAATGCAGCGGCATAGTCTGCCTCTGCCTCACCGACGAAAAGGCCGATTCCCTCCAGCTCGACCCCATGGTGAAAGACAACACCAACAAGAACGGCACGGCCTTCACCGTGACCATCGAGGCCGCAAAGGGCGTGACCACCGGCGTTTCCGCCTCCGACCGCGTGACCACCATCCGCGCCGCCATCGCGCCCGGCGCCAAGCCCGAAGACCTGAACCGCCCCGGCCACATCTTCCCCCTGCGCGCCCGCCCCGGCGGCGTGCTGGAACGCCGCGGCCATACCGAAGTCACCTGCGACCTCGCCCGCCTTGCCGGCCTCGCCCCCGCCGGCGTGCTTTGCGAGCTCACCAACGAAGACGGCACCATGGCCCGCCTGCCCGAAGTGGCCGCCTTCGCCCGCAAGCACGGCATGCCCCTTGCCACCGTGGAAGACATAGCCCAGTACCGCATGGAAACTGGGAAGTAAGCGTCATATCAGTTCAAGTATGAGAAAGGGCCTTCGAGAGATCGAGGGCCTTTTCTGTTTTGGGATGATGGAGGGGGCAGGGAGTGCCGCCGGGGCATGGCAGCAGAGGTTGGGTGCTGTGGTTGGCGGATGGGGGCGGGAGCGTTGGTTTCAGGTCGTTCCGCCGAGTTATGTTGTGCTTCGCCCGACAGCTCCCGGCGCGGGATGTCTTGGATTTTCTGCCGAAAATCCGCTTTGGCGGCAGAGGTCGGGAGCTTTGTTTTCAGGTCGTTCCGCCGAGTTATGTTGCGCTTCGGCCGACAGCTCCCGGCGCGGGATGTCTTGGAAAATCTGCCGATTTTCCGCTGCCAGACCAGAGCCTCGTTCCGCTCTAGAGCCGCCCGGGCTTGCGCCCTTCCGGCGTCTCTTTCGCTTCTCTGCGTCAGTTGACCGCCAGATGACGCCGGCCTTGTTCGCAAGGCTTTTTCGCGCT
>JAFQPD010000138.1 GCA_017411945.1 Mailhella sp. | reverse complement strand
GCGTCCATGAGGTCGACCACAACCTTGCAGCCTTCCTGAACGCGGTACTGCTTGCCGAGCACTTCAACAATAGCGTACATTTTGTATCCTCCGATAGAACGGGACAAAGAATTAAGCCTGCTTCACAAACAGGTTCCGGAAAACCGGAAAATGACCGCTCCGCCTTGGCGGAACGCCACACTCCCTGAATGATGCTTGCAGGCATAACGACCTGTTCCCGCTTATCGGTGCAGGTGCGCCGCCCCGAAAGGCTGGCGACTTGTTCCATACAGGTAAGTGCATAGATGCCCTGTTCGGACATCCGAGGGGTGGTTATATGCCTTTTTTTTTCGGCTGGCAAGCTTTTTCTCGCAAAATTAAAAACCTGCCCTAAGGGCGCGGCAGCCTCAGGATTCGCACTCTCCTTGACACGCCAGACCTTTCCTCTTTTAATAGGATATATCCTCTCACCTTTCAACGGGAAGAACGCATGAACACTGCCGCCATCATGACTGCCCGCTCCGGCACCAGCCTGCGCGAAGCCGCGCTGCTCCTGCCCGGCGGCCCCTCCTGCGGCCTTCGCTTGAAAGAAAAACGGATGGCAGCCTGCCGATGATGTCCGTCCTGCGCCTTGCCGCCGCCCTCGCCCTCGCCTTGCCCTGCATCCCTGCCGCAGGCTGGCTCCTCCTTGTCTGCGCAGACTTCGCCGGCCTTGACGACTGCCTCAGCCCTCAGCCCGGCTGGATGATGTTCGCCGCCGTCTCCGCTCTTGCCATAGCCCTCCCTCCCGCCCTCCACGCCTGGCCGGACTTCTCCCGTCCCTCCCGGGAACTCGCACGCGAGGGCCTGCGGGCCGCGCTCTTCAGCTTCGCGCTCTTCGCTGTCGCCTTTCTGGCAGGAGCCCGCCCGCTCTTCACATGGATGAACGTCCCCGCCCCCATGACAGGCATGGCGGCCGCCAACCTGAGCCTCACCTTCTCCTGCCCTCTGGCCTTTCTCTCCTATTCCCTGAGCCGCTCGCTCCTGCCGCGCCCTGGGCCTGAACGGCCCGCCCCTCCCGCCATGAAACGCTTCGGCTGGCTGGCCCTGGCTCTTATAGCCCTTGCCGCCACCCAGCCATGGCTTACGGGGGGAGCCCCCCTGCTCTTCTCCAGCAGGCTTTCGCTCATCTGTGCGGCATGGCTCATCTTCGCCCTGCGCATGGCTTTGCGCGACCATGGCGAGGCTGGCTTCGTGCCCATGTGGGGAAGCCTCTGCCTGCTCTTCGCCTTCGGTCTCGGGCGCGCCGTCCATGACGCCGGCACTGCCGACCTTGCCATCGCCGCCGTGCTTCTCCTGCTGGCCGCATGGAGCTGCGCCTGCCTGCTCCGCCGCGAAAGCCGTCTCTGGCTCTGCTGATGTTCGAATTCCTCCTGCCCCCGAAGCTGCGAAGGAAACGCAAAACGCCTTCCCCGCGCAAAACGCACTCTCCCGAACGAATGTCCATTCCGGAAGGACTCGACTTCACTCTCCAGCGCGACCATTGCCGCACGCTGCGCCTCACCGTGAAGCCCGACGGATCAGTCCTCGTCAAATCGCCCGTCGCCGTTCCTCTGGAGCGCGTACTGGACTTCGTGCGCACGAAGCTCGACTGGATACGCGAAAAGCAAGCGTTCTTCCTTGAGCACCGAGGAAGCGGAACGGACTTCCGGGAAAGAGGCATCATCCACTTCCTTGGCAGACCGTTCCTCATCTCCCCCGCGGAGAAGCGTCGCGGCTCCCGTCCCCGACTCACGGCAGGCAGGCTCGAGCTGCCCTGCAGGAACGGCACGCCTGAAGACATCGAAACTGCCTACAAGGCATGGCGCATGGACATGGCCAAACGAGTACTGGGGCGGAGGCTGGCTCGGCTCGACGCAAGGGCTCGCGCCATCCTCGGCGACAGGCCTGGGCATTGCGGGCTTTCCGTGCGCTCTCTCAAACGCCGCTGGGGGAGCTGTTCCGCTCAAGGGCAGATAACTCTGGCAGCCCGCCTCATCGAGCTCCCCCTGCCGCTCATCGACTATGTCATATGCCATGAGCTCTGCCACCTGCGGCATATGGACCACAGCCCAGCCTTCCACGGCACGCTGATGCGCCTGCTTCCCGACGCAAGGAAACGGGAGCAGGACATACGCATCTGGTCGCTGGAACATCCGCAAAGCAGGCAGGAAAACCGCTTGTGACAAAGTTTCCCCCTCATACTCTTCTTAACAAGCGAACTGTTTTGGCCTATCATAGTCGCTGATATTTCTTTTCAACATCAATGCCACCCTCGGAGGCTTTCATGGCTCTGCATCCCCAGGCGGGCAAACTGCCCACCCCCGACCAGCTTACCGATATCCCGGCTCTCATTTCTTCCTACTACACCTATGAACCCTCCGTGGATATCGCCGACCAGGCCGTGAGCTTCGGCACGTCCGGCCACCGCGGCTCTTCCCTGAAGACCAGCTTCAACGAAGCCCATATTCTCGCCGTCACTCAGGCCGTGTGCGACGTGCGCAAGGCCGAAGGCATCACCGGGCCTCTCTTCCTCGGCAAGGACCCTCACGCCCTTTCCGAACCCGCCTGGCGCACCGCCCTTGAAGTGCTCGCCGCCAACGGCGTTGTCACCATGGTGCAGGCCGGCCACGGCTACACGCCCACTCCCGGCATCTCCCATGCCATCCTCAGCTGGAACCGCCAGTCCTCCGCCACGGCGGACGGCATCGTCATCACTCCCTCCCACAATCCCCCCCAGGACGGCGGCTTCAAGTACAATCCTCCCCACGGCGGCCCCGCCGACACCGACCTCACCGGCCGCATCCAGGACCGCGCCAACCAGCTCCTTGAAGACGGCAACAAGGACGTGAAGCGCGTGACCCTCTACAAGGCCCTGCGCTCCGGCCTCGTGCAGGAACACGACTACATCTCCCACTACGTCAGCGACCTGTGCAACGTCATCGACTTCGAAGCCATCCGCGGCGCCGGCCTCAAGCTCGGCGTGAACCCGCTGGGCGGCGCAAGCCTCGCCTACTGGGAGCCCATTGCCGAAAAGTACGGCCTGAGCATCGAGAACACCAACAACCAGTACGACCCCACCTTCCGCTTCATGCCCCTCGACCATGACGGCAAGATCCGCATGGACTGCTCTTCCCCCTACGCCATGGCCGAGCTGCTGAAACTGCGCGACAGCTTCGACATCGCCTTCGCCTGCGACCCCGACTCCGACCGCCACGGCATCGTCACTCCCGAAGGCCTCATGAACCCCAACCATTACCTCTCCGTGATGGTGGACTTCCTCATCCGCGACAGCAAGGACGGCTTCCGCAAGGCATGGCGTCAGGACGCCGCCATCGGCAAGACCGTGGTGACCAGCTCCATGCTGAACCGCGTGGCCGCCTCCCACGGCCGCGAAGTCATGGAAGTGCCTGTGGGCTTCAAGTGGTTCGTGCCCGGCCTGCACTCCGGCTCCTGCATCATGGGCTGTGAAGAAAGCGCCGGCGCCTCCTTCCTCCGCAAGGACTGCCTGCCCTGGAGTACCGACAAGGACGGCCTCATCCCCTGCCTGCTCGCCGCCGAAATGATGGCCAAGACCGGCAAGAACCCCGCCCTGCTCTACCACGAACTGGAAGAAAAGTTCGGAGCTCCCATCTACCGCCGCATCGACTCTCCCATGACTCCCGAGATGAAGGCCGCCTTCAAGACCATCTCTCCCGACGACGTGAAGCTCACCGAAGTGGCCGGTTCCCCTGTGATCGCCGTCCTCACCAAGGCCCCCGGCAACAACGCCAGCTTCGGCGGCCTCAAGATCGTCACCGAAGACGGCTGGTTCGCCGTGCGCCCCTCCGGCACCGAACCCATCTACAAGCTCTACATGGAAGGCTTCAAGGGCGAAGACCACTTCCAGAAGATGCAGGCCGAGGCTCAGGAATTCCTTGCCGGCCTCGCCAAGTAGGCATAACTCCTTCCGATCCCTTCAGGGCGGTGCAGCCAGCTGCACCGCCCTTCTTTTCTCCTTCCAGAAAGTTCTTGAAATGGCCGTATATTCCGTGTCTAATGCCGGATGTCGACAATCCCGCCGACCTACACTCGACTCTCATCAGGATATCTCAATGATTCGCTGGAACAACGACTACAATCACGGTGCCCACCCGGCCATACTCGCCGCTCTCCAAGAGACCAACGGAAACAGCTACGGCGGCTACGGCCTCGACGAATGGTGCGAAAAAGCCCGCCAGATGATACTCTCCCACCTTGGCGGAGCTGATGCCGAAGTGCATTTCCTGCTCGGCGGCACTCAGGCGAACTTCACTGTCATCAACGCCGCCCTGCGTCCCTATCAGGGCGTGGTCTGCGCCGACTCCGGCCACATCCATGCCCACGAGACCGGCGCCATCGAACATGGCGGCCACAAGATCCATGTGCTTCCCGGCCAGTTCGGCAAACTCACGGCTGAAGCTGTGGCTGCCGAAGCCCAGTCCTTCGTCGACAGCGGCGTGAAGGAGCACATCACCCAGCCCAAGCTGGTCTATATCTCCTTCCCCACCGAATTCGGCACCATCTATACGAAGCAGGAGCTGGAAGACCTTGCCGCCGTATGCCGCAAGTACCGCCTCTACCTCTTCGTGGACGGCGCACGCATGGGCTACGGCCTCGGCGCTGAAGGCTGTGACGTCACCCTTGCCGACCTCGCCCGCCTTGCCGACGCCTTCTACATCGGCGGCACCAAGTGCGGAGCTCTCATGGGCGAAGCCGTGGTCCTGGTGAACGACGACCTCAAGGACAATTTCCGCAGCTACATCAAGCAGAACGGCGGCATGCTGGCCAAGGGCTGGCTGCTCGGCCTCCAGTTTGCCACGCTGTTCGAGAACGGCCTCTACTTCTCTATGACCGGGCACGCTGTGGCCGATGCCATGCGCATGCGCGATGCATTCCGCGCCAAGGGCATCCCCTTCCACATGGAAAGCCCCACCAACCAGCAGTTCGTGCTGCTCACGGAAGCCCAGATGGAACAGATAGGCCGCCGCCATATATTCGAATACATCGCCGCTGCGGGCGAAGGCCGCCACTGCGTGCGCTTCTGCACCAGCTGGAGCACTCGGCCCGAAGATGTAGAAACGCTGATCAAAGACATTGCAGAGCTCTAAAACGCTCACGCGCCAACGGTTTCCGGCCCTTCTCCGAGATAATTATTATTTTCACAAGAAAGCTTTTTTCTTGTATCGTCTTTTTTTCCTGTGATAGTCGTTTTCAGACTATCCCTACAGCAAAGGGACAGCTCCAGACTTTTCCCGGAGGATGAGGATGCCCGTCAGCAGAGAGACCATGCTTGCCAAACTTCGCGACGCCTACACCGTCTATTTCGACGATGTGGAAACTCCCGATGCCGTGCCGCATCTGGCCGCCTGCTACGACTTCCATTCCACCAACGAATGCTTCGTCATCTCTAAAAAGGTAAAGCTCTGGAGCGCAGAGACCAACGAATATGTGCATGTGTTCTCTCTGCCGCACCTCGACCAGCAGACCTTCGAGGCCTGCCGCGACCACGCCCTGGAACTGGGCATGGCAAAGGTGCACCCTCACCTCGACCACAAGTCGTCGTATATCACCGCCGTCTTCGTCTGCGACAGCATGGACGCAGGCGCGGCAAGGGCTCTGGAAAAGACCCGCATCCATAAGGACTTCCTCTTCTCCCTCAAGGGATGGATGGATTTCCGTACTGCCGCAGTGGAACTTTCCACCGGCAGAGTGCTGGTCAACGGGGCCGCGAGGGACATGAAGGAATTCATGCAGGGCAATCTTGCCAGGTGCAGCTCGATTCAGGAGGAAACACATTGAGCTCTCTTCTCATCCTTTTCGGCGGCTTCGCCTGCCTGTTCCTGGGTTATGTGACCTATGGCTCCTGGCTTTCGAAGCAGTGGGGCGTGGATAATTCCAAGCCTACTCCCGCCCATACCATGCAGGACGGCGTGGACTATGTTCCCGCCAAGGCCCCCGTGCTTCTTGGCCACCACTTCTCTTCCATCGCCGGCGCCGGCCCCATCAACGGCCCCATCCAGGCCGCCTTCTTCGGCTGGCTTCCCTGCCTTCTGTGGATCATCGTGGGCGGCATCTTCTTCGGCGCCGTGCATGACTACGGCGCGCTGTTCGCCTCCATCCGCCACAAGGGCGCTTCCATCGGCCAGATCATTTCCGAGAACATCGGCGTGCGCGCCAAACGCCTGTTCATCGTCTTCTCCTACCTGACCCTGCTGCTGGTCATCGCGGCCTTCGCCTCCATCGTGGCCGGCACCTTCAACGGCTTCAACGCCGCCGGTCAGATCATCGAAGCCAACGGCTCCACCGCCACCATCTCTATCCTGTTCATCATTGCGGCTGTGGTCTTCGGCTTCTGCGTGTACCGCAAGAACCTGCCCCTTTCCGTGTGCACCGTGGTGGGCATCCTCGTTCTGATCGGCTGCATCGCCGCCGGTCTGGCCTTCCCCATCTACATCCCCGGCAAGACCTGGATGTGGATACTCGGCGTGTACATCCTCGTGGCTTCCGTCACCCCCGTGTGGATCCTGCTCCAGCCCCGCGACTACCTGAGCTCCTTCCTGCTCTATGCCATGATGATCGCCGCCGTCGTGGGCATCATCGGCGCCGCCCCCGTGATCGACATGCCCGCCTTCATAGGCTTCGAAGTGAACGGCCAGTACCTCTTCCCCGTGCTCTTCGTGACCATTGCCTGCGGCGCCATCTCCGGCTTCCATTCTCTGGTGTCTTCCGGCACCACCGCCAAGCAGCTCAGCTGTGAAAAGGACGCCAAGCTCATCGGCTACGGCTCCATGCT
>JAFQPD010000137.1 GCA_017411945.1 Mailhella sp. | reverse complement strand
CGACTGGTTCAATATGCCTCAGGCCAAGTGGCAGAACCGCCTCATGCTCTGCATCCCCCTGCTGGGCACCGGCGCTCTGCTGAGCCAGATCGACTACTCCATCGTCTGGCGCTACTTCTCCTGGACCAACCAGACCCTCGCCATGATCGTGCTCTGGGCCGCCGCCATGTACCTCTTCAAGAACAAGAAGAATTACTGGATCTGCGCCGTGCCTGCCACCTTCATGAGTGCTGTGTCCATCACCTACTTCTGCATGGCCAAGGAATGCCTCGGCCTCGTGGTGAAGCTGCCCACCGCCGTTTCCTACGGCGCCGGCATCGTTGCCGCCGTGCTGTTCCTGAGCCTCTTCCTGCGCGCCACCAAGAAGGCCGCATAAAGAACGCTGAGTGACTGAGGGGCGTCGTGCTTGCGCGGCGTCCCTCTTTTTTTTATGCTTTCGGGGCCGTACCCCGATATTTTTTCCTGGGAGCGAAGATGCTGTACCTCAAACCCCGACTGCTGGGCTCCGTAGGTCTCGATGATGCCCTGCTCAAGGCCGACAAGAAAGCCTGTGTCCGCTGCGGCCCCTGCGGAGTGGGCGAGAAAGCCTTGTACCTGAACAGCTACTGGCTAGACCGCCGCTGGTATGTCCCCGTATCCAACATACAGCGCGCCTATAAGCGCGTGGCCATGAGCAAGGGCGGCTTTACGGGCAAGGGCATATTCGGTGCCATCCCCTACCTTGTGGTGGAGTACGGCAATGGCGAGGTGAAGCAGTGCACCTTCAAGCATGAGCATCATGTGGACATGATGATAGCCGAGATACAGCGCCGCTTCCCCCGCATCAAGACCATGTCCGAAGCCGCTGCGCAGAAGCTCGAAGAGGCCCGCCGCGCCGAGGAGGCCCGCTATAAGAAGCACCTCAGCCCCCGCGCCGAGGAGACTCTTGCCGAGCTTCGCCGGATGCAGGCCTTCCTCGAAGAACGCCCCGACCTTGCCACACGCCTTGCCGCCGACAGCAAGGCCAAGCGCGTGGACCAGCTCACCAACCCTGCCTACAAGTGGGCGGCGGCCGCCATCTTCGCCATGGCTCTCGTGGCAACGGCCTACGGTTTCCACAGCTGGATGAGCGGCACCGGCGACAGCGGGCTCTATATCCTCATGGCAGGATTCTCTGCGCTGTTCTTCTTTTCCAGCTCCCGCGTCCTGCCCACGGCCCGAATGAACCGCAAGGCCATAGCCGCTGCATTGGAGAAGACCCGTACGGAGCTTTCCGAATATCTGGCCTCTTATCCGGGCTTCCCGCTTCCTGTGCGCTATGCCCATCCGCTCACCGTGGCCCGCATGATACGCTCCGTGCGTGAAGGCCGTTCCGAGACGATGGAAGATGCTTTCGAGGATATGAAGGCCGTGCTCAAGTCGCTGAACTCCAGCGTAACGGTAAGCCAGGCCGAATACGACGAAGTGGTGACCATCAAGCCCATGTTCCTGCTGGAAAATTATCAGTAGTCGTTGCGTGTCAGGCAGCAGAAAAGAAGGCCGCATTTTTCGGGATGCGGCCTTCTTTCGTGCCTTATCTTGATTTTCCGGACAGCTTCAAAAGCCTGCAGAAACAAAAGAGCCCGCCTTTCCGAAGAGAGGCGGGCTCAGTCAATTCAGTTCAGCGGAGGCTGATTACTGGATGGTGGTGGGGTCGATGAAGATCCAGTTCTTGTCGGCGGTCACGGGGAGGCCGAGTTCCTTCTGGTGGGCGGCAGACTTCTGAGCATGGGCCCAGGTCTTCTTGGCGCGCTTGTCCTTCATGACGTCGCCGGGCTTGCGGTTGATCCAGATCTTGACGCCGCCCTTGGCAACGTCAACGGATTCCAGCATGTAGGTGTCGGATTCGATGGAGTCGCCGGCGCACATGATGGGGGTGCGGAACTGGTCGATGTAGCCGATGCAGGAGCCCTGCTTGCCTTCGAACCAGGTCATGGGGTTGGTCAGGAAGGCAGTGGTGACCTTGTCCATGTTCTTGGCGGGGTCATAGTTGCCGTCGCGCACCTGCATGCGGGCGTTGGTGAGTTCGCCGGTCTTGGGATCCTTGAGGAGCACGGTCACGCCGATGACGTTTTCGGGCTTGATGTTGTAGCCGTACTTGGGATCGGAGGCGATCATGCGCACGATTTCTTCGTGGGCGGCAGTCATGATGTAGACTTCGATGCCGTTTTCACGGAGCATGGCATAGAGTTCCTGCATGCCGCGGAACATCTTGGGAATGGGCAGTTCAACGGTCACGACCTTGTCGCCGTCCCAAACCTGACGCTTGATGACGGGTTCTTTCATGGCCAGCATGTCGTCGAGGTGCTTCTTCAGATCCTTGAGGGTGAAGCCGGCGAAGATCTGGGAGGCCCAGGGATAGCTGATGAGGTCATGCATTTCACAAAGGCGCCAGTAGTAGGAGGTCATGTTTTCCTTGCCGCCTTCGAATTCAGGGCTGTCCTTGAAGGGGATCAGCTTGCAGTGAGGATCCATGGTCTCACGGGTGAGCAGGCCCTTCATGTCCATGTAGGCGAGGAAGGGGTCGAGCAGGTCGTAGCGGTAAGTGGTCTGGTCCATGTCGAACACGGCGTATTCGCCCTTGTGAGCGTTGGCCTTGATCGCAGCTTCGATCTTGGCGGCAGCTTCGGCGGGCCAGTGCTTGAGTTCGGCGGCGTCAGAGGTGTTCACCAGCAGAGCGCAGCAGAACACGGAAGCGACGAGGGCCTTGGCAAGGTTTTTGAGAGTCATGATGACCTCCAAAGGTAAGGTTGGCAATTCTGGGCCGATTACCGAATGTAGCTGTTGATCGTGGCAATGCCTTCAGCGTTGGAGCGGAAGTATATGCGGATCTCGCTGTTCTCATCGAGCTCGAAGCTGGCTTCTTCGAGCAGGCCGTTGGAAACGGCGGTGAGCAGGGTGTTGAGCACTTCTTTCTTGTTCAGGGCCTTGTAGCCGGCATAATCGGCTTTGAGAGCCTCGATGACCTCTTCGGGGCAGGCGGTGCGGCCGTCGGTGAAGAGCTTGAGGATGGCGTAGTTCAGAGGCATCATGGCTTAGCCCTCCTTCTTCTTGCTGAAGAATTCCAGCGGATTGGTGGCGATGGTGAAGATGCCTACAACCATGATCACGGCGGCGAGCCAGGCCACGAGGGGCATGTTCCAGCCTTCGAGGCCGAAGACGAGGCCCAGCCAGATCCAGCAGAAGAAAGGCCCCCAGAAGGAGAAGGTGCCGTTGCAGGCCATGCCGAGGGCGGCACCGCACATGGCGTTGCCCTTGTACCACAGCATGAAGGTCATGCAGCAGAAGAAGCCGGCCACGCAGAACCACTTCATGGATTCGAAATCGGCTGCGGCTTCGAAGATCATGCTGAGGCCGTCGACGCCGCCGATGATGGCGAGCACGGGCACCATGATGAAGAGGTTGGAGAGGCCGTTGGTGACTTCGCGGATGGTGATGCCGATTTCGGTGTCGATCATGGCGCAGGCATAGCCGCCCACGCAGCCTTCAAGTCCCCAGCCGAGGGCGGCGAGGAAGCCGAAGAAGAGGCCGAGCATCATGTTGGGGTAGGTTTCGTTGCCGCCCATGCTGGAGATGCCGATGAGGGCGCTGGCGGAGAAGCAGATCATGATGCCGAGCATCATGCGCGGGGTGAGGGTCTGCTTGAAGAAGACACGGGCGAGGATGGCGCCGATGGCGGGACAGAGCGCACTGATGGGCACCACGATGGAGCCGGCCTGCTGCAGGCCGACCACGTAGGCCGTGGAGGCGAAGGGGCCGCCCAGGATGGCCGCCGCCATGAGGAGGACGCCGGGCTTGGTGCGCATGCTGGGCCAGAGGTCCACCAGCTTGCCGCTGCGTCCGGCCTGGAGCAGAGCCCAGATGGCGCCGAAGGT
>JAFQPD010000136.1 GCA_017411945.1 Mailhella sp. | reverse complement strand
TGCTGGACGGACAGATGGAAACCATCGAACGCATCTGCCGCGAACACAGGGCCGTGGGCATACAGCTTGCGCGCTCCGAAGAAGAGCGCGACGTGCTGTGGAAGGCCCGGCGCGGCGGCACGGCCGCCCTTGTGCGCAAGGCCGACATGCTGGTCACGCTGGACTACGCCGTGCCCATCTCGCTCCTGCCCAAGGCCCTCGGCATGATGGAAGCGCTGGCCGCCGAACACGGCTGCAATGTCGTGACCATCGCCCACGCGGCCGACGGCAACCTGCACCCCATGGTGCTCTATTCCCCCTCCGACCCGGCGCAGGATGCGGCCTTCCGCGCCTTTGCCGACGCCTCGGCCCGCGCCATCGTGGAGCTTGGCGGCACGGTGAGCGGCGAACACGGCATCGGCCTTGAGAAGAAGGAATACATGCCGCTCCAGCTCGGGGACGAGCAGATGCGCATCATGCGCGGCATCTGCCGCCTCTTCGACCCCTACGGCATCATGAACCCGGGCAAGCTGGAGAGATAGCATGGCTTCCTGCGGACTCATCAAGAGCAAGGGCAGTTCCGGCGGCCCTTCCTGCGAATACTGCGGCCGCTGCCTCAGCGTATGCCCCAGCTACAAGAACAGCCTTGTGGAGACCATGGGCCCCCGCGCCCGCATCGACCTCGCCCGCGCCGTGGAATCCGGCGAGCTCGTGCCCGGGCCGCGCTACCATGCCAGCATCAAGTCCTGCCTGCAGTGCCTTGCCTGCACGGAGATATGCGGCAAGGGCGTGGACGGCGCGCAGATCATCCTTGACGCCCGCCTCGCCGCCGGGGAGGGCGAACTCACCTTCGGCCGCCGCGTGGAACGCTTCGTGACCACGCGCCTGCTTCTGGACCGGGCCTTTCTGGCAAGGTTCATCCGCCTCGGCTCGCTGTTCCAGAAGCTCTTCCCGCGCGACAAGGGCGGGAGCATACGCCATCTGCCCGACGCCATCTGCGGCTTCGCGGGCAAGCGCAGCCTGCCGGAGCTGGCCTCGCGTCCCCTTGCCAGCCTGCTCCCGGAACGCGTGATGCCGCCCGACCATGTCACGCAATGCGGCGAAGTCGCGCTGTTCACCGGCTGTTTCGCCGGCCTCGTGAACGTGCAGGCCGCCCTGCGCCTCGTGGATGCGCTCACCTCGCGCGGCTATGCCGTCTTCATCCCCCGCGCCCAGTCCTGCTGCGGTGCGCCCGCCCAGCTTTCCGGCTTCGGCGATGCCTTCCGCAAGGCGCAGGCGCATAATGCCGAAGTCTTCGCCGCCTGCGGCGACATGCCCGTGCTCACGCTCTGCGCCACCTGCCACCGCACTCTGGCCCGCGAATACCGGGAAGCCGGCGCCGGGCTTTCCCCCCGCATCATGGATGCCGCCGCATTCCTCAGGAAGCACGATGAAAGGGGGCGGCCTGCCGAAGTTCCCGTCCTGCCTGAGGCAGTCCTCGCCCTGCGCGAAGGACGCCCCGTGACGGCGGAAGACCCGCTCATCGTGGCCGTGCACGACCCGTGCCATTTCCGCCTTGACCCGCAGGCCGGACGCTCCCTGCGCGCCCTGCTTGCCGCAAAGCCGTGGATACGGCTGGTGGAACTGCCCGAGCCCGGCTCCTGCTGCGGCGGCGGAGGCATTTCCAGCCTCAAGAATGCCGCCCTTGCCGACAAGCTCGGCGAAGCCCGCGCCCGTGCCGTGATGAAGAGCGGGGCGGACCTTGTGGCGGCGGAATGCCCCGGCTGCGTGCTCCAGCTCAACAATCATCTGCACCGCCTTGGCGCAAAGGCGCGCGCTTTCCACGGCATGGAGCTGGCCTAGTCGCCGGAAATCATGCCCATGCAAAAAGGCTGTGGCCCCGGGATTCGGAGTCACAGCCTTTTTTCTATGTTTCGGAGAAAGCCGTCTAGCGGGAAACTATCCAGAGTATGAGGAGATTCACCGCGAAGAGTGCGGAAAAGAGGACGATGAGGCGTTTCCGTTCGCCTTCGGCTTTTGTGCCGAGCCAGTCGATGAGGGCCTTTATCCCGGCGAAAAGAACACAGGCGGCAATGATGGTGAAGATGCCGGAATTGAGAAATTCCATACTTGTCTCCTTGGGGCGTGAAGAAGCGTCCTCGTTTTCCTATGAGTATGATGTTCGCACCGGGAAATCAAGGGATGGCGGAAAAAGGGCCATGCCAGAGAGTAAAAAAGGGAGAGCTTCCAGCCCTCCCTTTTGCGGTATGTTAGACCAATCTTACTTTATGCCCAGCTCTGCGGGCTCCACATGCTTCAGGCCCTTTTCCTTGAGCATGGCGAGGAAGGCGGCGTTGTCGGTGACGCGGAAGACCATGAAGGCGTCCTTGGCGTCGCGGGCGATGAGCGAGTACATGTACTCGATGTTCACGCCGGCTTCGGCCATGGGTTCGAGCAGGGAGGCCAGGCCGCCGCGTTCGTCGAGAACGGGCACGACTACCACGTCCGTGCACTGCACGAGGAAGCCGTTTTCGTAGAGCACAGTCTCGGCCTTGGCGGCGTCGTCCACGAGCAGGCGGAGGATGCCGAAGTCCGGGGTGTCCGCAATGGTGAGGGCGCGCACGTCGATGCCGCTGTCGCGCAGGACGGAGAGGGAGGCGGCCAGCTTGCCGGAGCGGTTCTGGACGAAGATGGAGAGCTGTTTCACCATGGTGTCATCCTCCTAGTCGAGCAGTTTGCGCTTGTCGATGACGCGCTTGGCCTTGCCTTCGGAGCGGGGCAGGGTATTGGGTTCGAGCAGAGTCACCTTGGCGTTGATGTTCAGCATGGACTTCAGGCCTTCGGTGAGTTCGCGGGCGCGCACGGCAATGCCGCGCACGGTGTCGGAGAACAGCTCCTTGGTCATTTCCACCTGGACTTCGATGGTGTCGAAGTTGTCCACGCGGTCCACCACTATCTGGTAGTTGGCCATGTAGCCCTGCTCGATGAGCACAGTCTCGATCTGGCTGGGGAACACGTTCACGCCGCGGATGATGAGCATGTCGTCGG
Organism: Mailhella sp.; assembly: GCA_017411945.1. Taxonomy (GTDB): domain Bacteria; phylum Desulfobacterota; class Desulfovibrionia; order Desulfovibrionales; family Desulfovibrionaceae; genus Mailhella. The sequence goes on along the minus strand of JAFQPD010000136.1, from coordinate 249 downwards.
TACGGCCGCGGGGCTTGGTCATCTTCACCAGGGTGCGGCCGCAGGAGCAGGCCTTGCGGGTGATGACGCCGATGTCGCGGGTGCGGTAGCGCAGGAGCGGGAAGGCCTTGCGGGTGAGGCAGGTGAAGACAATTTCGCCCTGCACGTCTTCGCCGAGGGGCTCGCCGGTCTCGGGGTCGATGATCTCGATGAGGAAGTGGTCCTCGTTCACATGCATGCCGGACTGCTCTTCACATTCGAAGGCCACGC
>JAFQPD010000135.1 GCA_017411945.1 Mailhella sp. | reverse complement strand
GCGCGACTCCCGCCTGAAAGTCGTGAAGCTGGAACATGCCGGCCCGGGCACGGCCCGCAACAAGGCCATGGAAATGGCGCGGGGCGACTACATCATGTTCCTCGATTCCGACGACCGCATCTCCTCGGGCGAAGCCCTCAGAGCCGCCTTCGAACAGGCCGTGAACGACGACCTCGATGTTCTGGTGGCCGATGCCTGCAACATGACGCCCTGCGGCTCCGCCGGCAGCCCCTGCTACATGGACAGGAAGCTCATCCCCAGGGAAAGGGTGTTCAAGGCCAGCACGCTCGACCGCCAGAAGCTCGTTCTGAAGAACCTTGCCCCCTGGGCCAAGGTATTCAAACGCTCCTTCCTCGAAGAGCAGGGGCTGTCCTTCCTGCCCATCGCCCGCTCGGAAGACTTCCCGCTCGTACACCTCGCGCTCGTCATCGCGGAAAGGGTGGGCGTACTGCCTGAGCCGCTGGTCGACCACCGCGTCGGCCTTGCCACGTCCCTTGAGTCCACCAAGGACGAGACCCCGTGGATATTCGCCGTAGGCGAGGAGCATCTGCATGCGGAGCTGAAAAGGCGCGGCCTGTACGAACGCCACGGCTCGTATGCCCGGCTGCGGGCCTGCACGCGCCTGGCATGGAACCTGAACGCCATGAAGTCCTTCAAGGGCTTTCAGGAACTGCGCCATGGCGCAGGCGACTTCTATGCCCGGTACGCCCTGAACAAAGACGACCCTCTGGCGCAGGAAAAGGCGTATGCCGATGCCCAAAGCACCATTCTCGAAGTGCTCAGCTCTTCGATTCCTGAGGAGCTGATATTCCAGCAGCTTCGCCTTCGGAACACCCAGCGGGAGCAGAGCATGCTCGCCCTTGAACGGAAAAGAGGCAGGAAGGCGTCGCTCCTCCATTACTTCAAGCACAAGCTCTACGAACTCCTCAGCAGGCTCACCACAGGCAAAAGGCGCGAGAAGTTCAGAGCCAAGGCCAACAAGCATAAAAATCTCGCCTGAGCCAGATGCGCAAGGCATATCATAACACAGGAATCCAAGAGGCTTACACTATGGCCAACAGTTCTTTTTCCCGTTTTGACCTGCACCCCGCCTATGGGGAGAAAAACATCCCCGTCGTCTTCGTTACAGACGAGAACTACCTCCCTTACCTCAAGGTCACCCTCTGTTCCCTGCTGCAGAACTGCAAGTCCGGCAAGCTCGACATCCTCGTCTTCCACGGCGGCATGCCGCAGGACGCGCTGGACGAGTTCCTGGCTTCCTTCGCCGGGAAGGATATCTCCATCCGCTTCGTCTCCCTCGAAGAAGCCGTGGCGAACTCCGAGCTGGGCAAGATAAAGACTGTTGCCTACTTCACGCAGGCCGCCTCGTACCGCCTCATCATCAGCGATGTCCTTGTGAATTATTCCAAGGTGATATACCTCGACATCGACATCATCGTCGAAGGGGACATCGGCGAGCTCTACGCCACGGACATGCAGGGCGCGTGGGTGGCGGCCGCACGCGGCATAGGCTACCCCGACTATGTGGCCCACAACGAGAAGCGCCGCCTGTGGAACCTCGAGAACTGCAGCATCCCGCCGGAAGACTACTTCAACTCCGGCATACTGCTCATGGACTGCGAAGCCTTCCGCAAGCATGTGAGCACGGAAGAAATGTTCCGCATAGCCGCCACCAGCCCCTTCTTCCCCGACCAGGACGCCCTGAACATAGCCTGCCGCGGCCATGTGCACTTCCTCGACATGAAGTGGAACACCCAGGTGGACTACTGCGCAAGGCACCTGACCGGAGACGACGGCGAACGCTTCCTCAGCATGCTCTTCAGCGCCGGCATCCTGCACTATTCCACTTCCCGCAAGCCGTGGTCGGCCCCTTCCTCCTTCATGGCCGAACGCTGGTGGCGCTATGTTCCGCAGGAGGAGCGCGCCCTGCTCCTGGAAAAGCTGAAGCCTGCGGCAAAGGAGGTCGAACGCCCCATACGCCTCCATTACTACGCGGCGCGGCCCAATTTCGGCGACAGCCTGAACCATCTGCTCATCGAATCCATCACGGGCAGCGCAGTGCGCCATGCCTCCGCCCCCTGGTGCGACCTCTTCGCCGTGGGCTCCATCTTTGGAAATGGCGAGGATTTCTTCACCAAACTGATAAACACGCCGAACAGCCCCGCCCTGCATGTGTGGGGCAGCGGCTTCCTCGCCCCCATTGACGTGGAAGGCCCCGTAAAGCACAGCCGCGAGGTCATCGTGCATGCCTGCCGCGGCAAGGAGACCCTGCGCGTGCTCCGCAAGGCCGGCCTTGTGAAGCACGGCGAAGAGCCCGTGCTGGGCGACCCCGGCATACTGTACCCGGACGCCGTGCCCGGCTGCCGCGACCTGCCCAAGCTCTACGAGCTCTCCCTCATCCCCCACTGGAGGGACAAGGCCGCCTGCGAAGAGCTGGCCCAGGGCCTTGAGGAGAAGGGCTTCTCCGTGCACGTCATCGACGTGCAGATGGGCAACCCTTCAGACGTCATCCGTGAGATAGCCCAGTCCCGCAAGGTCATCTCCTCCTCCATGCACGGCGTCATCGTCTCCGACGCCCTCAACATCCCGAACAAGCGGCTCATCTTCTCGAAGTTCTTCGAGGACTCCACCGACCAGTTCGAGCTTTCCTTCTTCAAGTATCGCGACTACTACTCGGCCTTCGACATGGAGGCCCCCGACTACGTCACCGACGCCAAGCTTCTCGAGGACCCCGCCGCCGTCATCGATTCCATGGGCGAAGGCGGATCCATCCCCATGGACAGGATAGAGGACTGCAAGAAAAAACTGCTGGCCGTGTTCCCCTTCCCGCTCGTCGAGAGCAGGGAACAGCCGGAAGCCGGAGAAGTGCGCCTGTCCGTCATCATCCCGGTGTACAATGTCGAGTTCTTCCTCAACGACTGCCTCTCCAGCCTGCTGAACCAGAAGTCCTTCGTGGACATGGAAGTCATCTGCGTGGACGACAGCTCCACCGACGGCTCCGCGGCCATCCTTGAGCAGTGGCAGAAGCGCGACTCCCGCCTGAAAGTCGTGAAGCTGGAACATGCCGGCCCGGGCACGGCCCGCAACAAGGCCATGGAAATGGCGCGGGGCGACTACATCATGTTCCTCGATTCCGACGACCGCATCTCCTCGGGCGAAGCCCTCAG
>JAFQPD010000134.1 GCA_017411945.1 Mailhella sp. | reverse complement strand
GCGCCCATGTCCGCCATGATGAACAGCTCTTCCATCTCGTCCCAGAAGGCCGGGGTCAGTTCGGTATGGCCGGAGAACAGCGCCTTGAGGCCCTGACCGAAACGCTCGGTGGTACGGGCCAGTCCGGCCTGAAGCTTGGAGAAGAGGCGGTCGCGCTCGTCTTCCTCGTCCTCCATGTCGAGGGCGATGGCGAGGCGGTACTGCAGTTCGGAGCGGAAGTCTTCGAGCCAGCGGTAGTCCATGCGCTTGAGCCAGCCGCGGAAGTCCTCGATGAAGGCCGTGGCTTCGGACTCGGGAGTCTCAAGGGCGCGGAGCAGGAAGCCGAGACGCTTCCAGAGCAGGTCGTCGGCCTCTTCCACGTCTTTCAGGACGACGGAAAGCCATGCGGAGAGCTTGGGCTCGGCCTGACGAAGGGCCAGAGAAAGGGCTTCCTCTTCCGGATCGGCGGCAGGAGCAGGAGCGGCCGTGGGCTTCTCGACAGGGATAGCCGTAGCGGAAAGCGCAGGCGCAGCAGGAGCTTCCTCCACTTCTTTCGCCGGAGCTTCGGCGGCCGCTTCAGCAGGAGCCTCTTCCGGCTCCGCTTCGGCCTTGGCAGGCTCTTCAGCGGCTTCTGGCTCGTCCGAAGCCTCAGCGGCTTCTTCCTGAGCTTCGGCCTTCACTTCTTCTGCAGGCTGTTCCTGCTTTTTTTCCTCAGCGGCATTGCCGCCGGTAAAGAATCGTTTGACGGCGGAAAAGAATCCCATATCTCACCTCCGGGCAAAGGCCCCGGTTTTATTTCTTGCGGATGATCTTGATGCTTGCGCCCACACGCAGGGAGGAAGAGCTGACGGACGGGTTGAGCTTCTTGAACTCAGCCTCGCTCATGCCGAAGCGATGCGTGATGGCCCAGATGGTATCGCCGGGCTGGACAGCATAGTTCTCGGGCTGGCCCTTGGCAGGAGCGGACTTCACCGGCACGGGGCTGGCCTGCTCGGCCCTGAGCTCGGAGAGTGCAGCAGCCGCATCGCTGACAGGCTCGGCTTCGGCCTGCTTCGCTCCGGGCAAAGCTAGCTTCTGGCCTATGCGCAGGGTCTTGAGCTTGTCAGCTCCGCCGTTGGCCTGCTGGAGCTCTGCCACGGTAGTGCCGTACTTGCGGGCTATGCGGGAAAGCGAGTCGCCGCTCTCCACCGCATGGAAGGCGGGCGTTCCAGCCTTCATGGCAGGCTTCGGGGCTTCCTTCACAGGAACGCTCTCGGCCTGCGGGGCAATGCCGGCCTGAGGCAGTTTGATGACCTGGCCTATGCGCAGGGTCTTGAGCCTGTCAGCGCCGCCGTTGGCCTGCTGGAGCTCAGCCACAGTGGTGCCGTACTTGCGGGCTATGCGGGAAAGGGAGTCGCCCTTCTCCACGGTGTGCGTGGTGACTCTGGCGTTCATAGCCCTTTCGCGGGCGGAGTCAGCTGTGGCCTTGGCGCGCTCCACGGCGGCCTTTCGGGCTTCGGCGGCCTGCTTCAGCCTCAGTTCCTTGCGCCTTTCTATCTCATCGAGCTGTTCAGGGGTATAGGGAAGGTAGAGCACCTGTCCCACGCGAAGCGTGCGGAGCTTCTTCTGGCCGCCGTTCTCGGCATAGAGCTGCTTCACGGTGCAGCCGTTCTTGAGAGCGATGGCGGAAAGCGTTTCGCCGCTCTTCACCTTATGGGTGCGGCGCTCTACGGGCTTCTTCGCTTCTTCGGCCTGCCATTCCGCAGAGGGAAGGCTGATGACCTGGCCGATGCGCAGGCTCTTCACCTTGTCCGCTCCGCCATTGGCCAGCTGGATGTCCTTGACAGAGCAGCCGAACTTCTCGGCGATCCCGGAAAGGGTGTCGCCTTTGCGCACTTCGTACTCGGAAGGCATGTCCTCACGGCCCTGCGCCTTGACCGCGGCCGCCGGGAAAGACGCCGCCGCGCTCTGCGAAGGAGCGTTCCTCACAGCCTCAGGCTCATAGCTGGGCACCATGGGCTTGAACGGAGGCACGGAACCAACGCCGGCAGGCAGGCGCAGACGGAGGCCGCGCTTGAACTTGCCGGGGTTGAGCTGGCGTATGACAGAGGCCGGGATCCCCACCTTATCGCTCACCTTGGCTATGGTCTCGCCCTTCTTCACAGTGTGGTAACGCCAGCCTATGCCGGCCACAGTGCCCTGCAGGAGCTTGCGGGCCTGTTCCTGCTTGCCTTGCGGCACATAGACGCTGGCCTGACGATTGGCAGGAGAGATAGAGCGCAGGAAATGCGGGTTATAGGCCAGGAACTCCTTCCACGGCATGCCAATGCGGCGGGCGAGTTCGGCAAGGTCAGTGGCAGGCTTGGCCTTGAGCTCCACCACAGGCAGGAGCACGGGATGCTGGGCATCGGGCGGCAGGGCCTTGAGCCCCAGAGCCTCTGGAGCGCGCATGATCTTGAGTATGGCGAGGAAGCGCGGCACATAGAGGCGCGTCTCTTCGCGGAGCTGCACGGCGGGGTCGAGCTCGGAATTCTTCCTGAGCAGGGCGTTCAGCCCGTCGGCATGGGCGGCCTTCTGGGCGCGGCCCACTGCGCCTTCGCCGCCGTTGTAGGAGGCTATGGCCAGATGCCAGTCCTGAAAAATATCGTGCAGGCGGCTCAGGTACTCGGCGGCGGCATGGGTGGAGCGGTACGGGTCCATGCGCTCGTCCATCCACCAGTCCTGCGAAAGGCCGTAGATCTTGCCGGTGGAAGAGATGAACTGCCACAGGCCGGTAGCACGGGAACGCGAAACGGCCAGCGGCTTGTAGCCGCTTTCAAGGTAGGCGAGGTAGGCCAGATCTTCAGGCAGCCCCTTGGAACGGAACACTGCCTTGGCATAGTTCAGGTACGGCAGAGAATTGCGCAGGAAATGCTGCATGGTCACGCGCTTCTCGCGAGAATATTTCACGAAATGATAGCGCACCATAGCTTCCATGGAAGGTTCGAGCCTGCGGTCCAGCACGCCCGCGCGCTTGAACACGGCCTTCTCGGCCTCCGTAAGCTCAATGTTCGCGATGTCGGAAGAACTGTAGGGAGAGCCCGTAGGAACGAGCTCGGGCGCACCGACCCGCTCCATCGAACAGCCCGAAAGTATAAGGAGCGCCGCTATCCCAAACAGGGGAAAGCGGCACATATCGGATATTTTCATCGGATGTCTCCACGAAGATGGCTTGCATCCTCGGCAAAAGAAGGATACCAGCCTTAAAGGAACATTCGATAGTACCTTGATTCCTGTAAGTATTCAATCTGCCTGATGCGCGCTCCGCGCACATTTTTCACTCAAGCCTGCGGAAATGCCCATGATGAAAGAACCCAGAGACAGCGGAACCATACTGCCGGGCCTCAAGCCCGTGCTCGAGCTTCTGGAACGCGAGCCTGAAAAGGTGGACGTGGTCTATGTTCGCAAGGGCCGCGCCAGCGCCGACAGCGATCGCATCCTCGACCTTTGCCGCGACTACGGCGTGCGCTTCCAGCTCGTCGGCGACGACGCGCTCTCCCGCATGGCGGCCCGCGTGGGGCATCAGGGCGTCATTGCCCGCCTTCGCGAAGCCAGCTTCATGCCATGGGAGGACTTCCTCATGCAGGCCGCCCACGCGCCTCTCCCCCTCATCGTCGCGCTCGACCAGGTGCAGGACCCCGGCAACGTGGGCACTCTGGCCCGCACGCTCTTCGCCATGGGCGGCGCAGGGCTCGTGCTCCCCAGGCACAACAGCGCATTCCTCGGCCCCGGCGCGCGCCGCTCCGCCGCGGGCGCACTGGAACGCCTGCCCCTCACTCAGGTGGTGAACCTTTCCCGCGCCGTGAAGGACGCCCGCGACGCAGGCTTCGTGACCTGCGCGGCCCAGAAAGTGGACGACAGCATTGACCCGCTGGTGGAAAAGCTCCCCCTGCCCGCCCTTCTGGTGCTGGGCAACGAGGAAAGCGGAGTGCGCCCCGGCGTGCTCAAGCACTGCGAATGCAGCCTGTGCATACCCTTCCGCCGCGACTTCGACTCCCTGAACGTCGCCCAGGCAGGCGCCATACTCATTTCCTGCTTCGCCCGCTCGCTGGCCCTGTAATTCCGGAGTGACCTATGCGCGTGACCATGCTTCTGGACAATATCGCCGCCGATGGACGCCTTGCGGCTGAACACGGCCTGAGCCTCCATATCGAGACCGGGAAGCACCGCATACTCTTCGACGCCGGACAGTCCGACGCCTTCGCCCGCAACGCCGAAGCTCTGGGCATAGACCTCGCCGCCGTGGACATCGCCTTCGTCTCGCACGGACACTACGACCACACGGGCGGCCTTTCGCGCTTCCTTGAGCTGAACGAGCGCGCCCCCGTCTATGTTCACCGGGAGGCCTTCGGGCGGCATATCCACAAGGACGGCCGCAATATCGGCATGCCTGCGGAGCTTGCAGGAAATCCGCGCCTCATCCTCACCGACGGCCCGCTCCGCATCGACGACGAGCTTTCCCTCGGCTCCTTCAACGAAGAGGCTCGCCCCTTCCCCTCCCACGGCGAAGGCCTGCTCATGCTCCGCGACGGCCAGCCCGTGCAGGATGAGTTCCGCCACGAGCAGTACCTGAGCATACGTGAAGCCGGGAGCGGCAGGCACGTCGTCATCAGCGGCTGTTCCCACAAGGGCGTACTGAACATACTCGGCTGGACAGAACCCGACGTGCTCATCGGCGGCTTCCACTTCATGGGGCTCGACCCGCAGGGCGCAGGCCGGGAAGAACTCGAACGCGCCGCGCAGGAGCTGGCCAAACACAAGGCCGTCTGCTGGACCTGCCACTGCACGGGAAAGAAGCCCTTCGACTGGCTGAAGGAACGCCTCGGCGAACGCCTGCACTATCTGGCTGGCGGCATGAGCATAGAAGTCTAGCCCCCAGCGCGAGGAACAAAAAATAAGCTCTCGACGGGAATTCCGCCGGGAGCTTATTCATTGTGAAAATAGTCAGGGCTATGCCTTCGGCGGCCTTGCGCCGAAGATGTCCGTTCCCACGCGGATGATGGTCGCGCCTTCCTCGATGGCCTGGCGGTAATCGCCGGACATGCCCATGGAAAGTTCGGGCAGCTCAAGGCCGAAACGGGTCTCGAGGCCGTCGCGCAGCTCGCGCAGGCGCACGAAGTACGGGCGGGCCAGTTCACCTTCTCCGCAGTTGGGCGGCAGGCACATGAGGCCGCGCAGACGGAGCTGGGCGCCGTTCTCGGCAGTGAGGCCGCCTTCGAGAAGCGTTTCCACGAAACCGAAGATATCGGAAGGAGCAACGCCGGACTTCTGCGGCTCTTCGCCGATGTTCACCTGAAGGAGAGCATCCTGCACCGCATTTTCGGGCAGGCGGCGGAGCACGGCGCGGGCAAGGGCTTCCGTGCCCAGCGTATGCAGAAGAGAGAAGTGGCCGGCCACTTCCTTGGCCTTGTTGGTCTGCACCGGGCCTATGGCGTGCCAGCGTATGGCAAGGCCGGCAAGCTCGGCCTGCTTGGCGCGGGCTTCCTGCATGTAGTTCTCGCCGAAATCCACCTGGCCGAGGCGGAAAAGCTCGGCGATGGACGAGGCGGGATGGAACTTCGAAACGGCCAGCAGGCGCACGGAGCCGACCTCGCGGCCTGCCCCCCTCTCGGCTTCGGCCTTGCCTTCCATCACTCTGCGCCAGCGTTCTTCAAGTGTCATGGCATACGCTCCTTTTCGCGTTCCGCCGCAAGAAAAAAGGGCAGTACTCAGACCGCCCTCTCATTATTTAGTCTTCGAATCCCAGGTCGTGAAGGAGCTCGGTGTCTTCCACCCAGTTGTCCTTCACCTTCACCCAGAGCTGCAGGTGCACCTTGCCGCCCACGAGAGCGGTGATGTCCTTGCGGGCGGCAGTGCCGATCTCCTTGATGGTAGCGCCGGCGCGGCCGATGACCATGGCCTTGTGGGAAGGACGCTGGACGAAGATGACAGCGTGGATGACAGTGAGCTCGCGTTCAGGGTCTTCTTCCCAGGCTTCGATGTCCACGGCCGTGGTGTAAGGCACTTCCTGGCGGAGGTGTTCGAAGACCTTCTCGCGCACGATCTCAGCCGCGAGGAAGCGGGTGGGAGCGGTGGAGAGCTGGTCTTCAGGGAACTGGGCGTCGCCTTCGGGCATCATGCCGGCGATGAGCTTCTTCAGCTGGGCGAGGCCGTCCTTGGTCATGGCAGACATGGGGAAGACTTCGGCCTTGGGGAAATATTCCTGGAGCTTCACCAGCAGGGGGAGCATCTTGGACTTGTCGTGGAAAAGGTCGACCTTGTTGACCACCACGAGCTGGGGACGATCATCCTCCGCCAGAGCGTCGCGCAGGGACTTGATGTCGCGGTCGAGGAATTCGGGCTTGCGGATGTAGAGGTCAGAGTCGAGCACCAGCATGATGGCATGGGCGGCGGCCATGCTCTGCCATGCGGCCTGGCTCATCATCTTGCTCAGGTGGCCGCGCTGCTGCTGGCGAGAATGGTTCACGCCGGGGGTGTCCATGAAGATGACCTGCGCGCCGGGCTCGGACATGATGCCCACGATGCGGCTGCGGGTGGTCTGCGGCTTGGAAGTCACGATGCTGATCTTCTGGCCCAGCAGGGCGTTCAGCAGGGTGGACTTGCCGGCATTGGGCGGCCCCATGAGGGCGACCCAGCCGCAGCGATGTTCGTTCTTTACGTTAGCCATCAGAAACTCCGATATATGAAAAGGTGTGAGGCGTTCGCCTCTTCTTTGCGAAAGGACCAGCTAGTTTGAACTACGGAAGGCGGCTCGTCAAGAAAAGAATTCCGCACGCTGCGGGCGTCATTCCCCGCCTTCCCTCTGGCACGCTCCTTCCAGATAGGCGCAGAGTTCGTCCATCTCCGGGCTGTGGTCGAAGCCCATGATATGCCCCATGCCATGGGCCAGCAGGCGTACGGCATGCGTCTCCACGTCCTGCCCGTAGAGCACGGCTTCGCGCTCCATGGTGTCGGCGCTGAGGAAAAGCGTGCCGAGGGTCGCGCCGTCGCCGGGGAAGCTCAGGATGTTCGTAGGCCCGGAACAGCCCAGATTGCGGGCGTTGACCTCGGCGATGTCGCCGTCGCCGGCCACGATAAGCTCCACTGCCAGTTCGAGCGGAGCGCGCCCTGCGGTGTCGTCATCCCCGCGGGGGCCGAAGCCCTGGCCGGGAAGCATGGAAGCCTCGGCGGCGGCCCGCATCATGGCTTCGAGCCAGCCCAGCCATTCCCTGCGGCAGAAGCGGCAGGGGCGGCGCATCTCCACGCGGCGCTCGCGGCAGCTCATGCCTGCTTCTCCGCAGGGGCATCCCCTTCCGGCTTCCGAGGCTTCTGGCCGGGATGCTTCTCGGCCTTGTGCGCCTCCCGGTCGCCTTCGGCCATCACCCATTCGGGCTTCAGGTCTTCCACGTCTTCAGCGGCGGCTCTGGCTTCGGCCTTCTCCTCAGCCTCTGCCCTGTATTCGGCCTTGGCCTCAGCCTTCTCCTTGGCCTTGGCGGATTCAGGATAGGCTATGCGCTGATGGAACTGGCCGGTGATGATGCGCACGAACTGGTCGATGAGCTTGTTCAGGTCGCGGAAGGTGAGGTCGGACTCGTCGAGCTGGCCCTCGGAATAGATGCCCTTCACGATGGTCTCGATATGGGTGCGGATACGGGCGGGCGTGGGATCGACCAGCGTACGGCTGGAGGCTTCCACGGAGTCTGCCAGCATGACGATGGCGGCTTCCTTGGTCTGCGGACGCGGGCCGGGGTAGGAATAGTCCTGCAGGCTGGGGTTCTCGCCCAGCTTCACGGCCTTGTTATAGAAGTACATGGCTCCGCGAGTGCCGTGATGCTGCTGGATGATGTCGCCTATCTCACGGCCGAGGCGGTATTCTTCGGCGGTCTCCACGCCCTGCTTCACATGGGCGAAGAGGATGAGCGCGCTCATGGCGGGAGAGAGCTTGTCGTGCGGGTTCGGGCCGCCGAACTGATTTTCCACGAAGTATTCGGGGCGGGATATCTTGCCCACGTCGTGGTACAGGGCCGCCACCTTGCAGAGCAGGCTGTTCGCACCGATGGCCGCGGCGCCGGCTTCCACAAGGTTGGAAACGACGAGCGAATGGTGATAGGTGCCGGGCAGGTTCATCATGAGCTCCTGGAGCAGGGGATGCTCAAGGTTCATGAGCTCCATCATGCGGAAGCGCGTGGTGTAGCCCATCATCATCTCGATGACGGGGCTGAAGGCGAAGAGCAGGAACAGCGAGGCGACTGCGTTCACGAACAGGGCGAGCAGGAGCAGGGGAAGCTGGGCCAGTTCGACCTGCATATAAAGGGCCGCGCCCATGCCGGTGAGCACCATCCACAGGAAGAGGGGAACGCAGCCCCACACGACGTCCTGCCTGTTCTGTGCGCGCAGGACCAGCCAGGTGTTGGTCATGGACGACATGAAGTAGAAGAAGAACAGGGCCAGATCGCCGCGGAAGATGAGCGTGACGAAGAAGGAAAGCAGCAGCCCCACCGTGCAGTAGCGGCGGGCCGCAAAAATGAGCGCGGCAAGGCCGGTGCCGCCAGCCACAGGGAAGGCGAAGGCCAGAAGATGGGCGGCCGAAACGGACGACATGGCGGTAAGCAGCCACATGAGGCCCCATGCCGAAGCGCCGAAGCACACGAGCAGAAGAGCGATGAGGTGCTGGTCCTTGGTGCGGAGCACCGTGCCCTTGGCCCCGCTCGGCGTGACAAAAAGCCCGAGAAGGAGGAAGGCGCCGAGCAGAACGCATCCGCTGAACACATGCAGATCCACAAGGTCGGGCGCGGCATGGAACAGCGCCTGCAGCTTGAGCTGCTGTTCGTGGGTCACCATATCGCCGGCACGCACCAGCACTTCACCGGTCTGCACCTTGTAGAAAACGGGCTCCACGGCAGAAAGCATATCGGCATTGCGCTGATTGGTGACTTCCTGGTTCACGGCCAGCGTGGGGATGACCATGAGCGGCATGACTTCCTGCAGCACCACCTTGGCGCGCTGGTTCAGGCCGGCTTCCTCACGGAGCTTGCGCCCCAGAGCTACCTTGAACATGCGCAGGTCGGAAAGGCCGCCGGCCTGCGTGCGCAGCACTTCGGTCCCGCTGTCGAGGTCGCGCACTATGGCGGCATTGTCCGTATTGGCGAGCTGGCGCATATCCGCGATGATGCCGTTGGACAGCCTGGCCTCCATCCACGGTATGAGCTTGTTCAGCATGTATTCCTGGATATGGGCCGAAGCGAGGGTGCGGAAGGCCGTGCCGGACACATCGGAAAGGTGGCGTTCGTTGAAGCCGAGGCGGACTATCTCGAGCCCGGCGTCGTCGAGGCCGCGCTTGTTGATGTCGTCGAGCAGGCCGAGGCTCTCGTTCCGGAAGCTCTCCAGAGCCTTCTTGTTGAGGTCGAACACCATGGGCTGGAGGGCGAGGGCCCTGTCTCTCCTCACCTGCGTGGCCTGCGGGTCTTCCACGAGCAGGTCGCGGTCGGCCACAACGTCCTGAGCGGCTATCTCGCCAGCGGGATAGACCACGCGGGAAGAGCGGCCCGGCTGTATGGCGCAGAACAGGGAAAGCACGATGAGGGCCACGGCCAGCGAAAAGAGGCCCCATTCGTGGTGATGATGAAGGACCATGGAGCGCACATGCCCGAAAAGCTGGGCCACGCTCACAGGAGAAATCTTCTTAGATTTTTTCATAGGCGTCGTAGGCTTCCACGATGCGGCCCACCAGCGGGTGGCGCACAACGTCGGAGCTGTGGAAATGGTGTATGGCCACGCCGCGCACATCGCGGAGCACCTGCAGGGCGTGCACGAGGCCGGAACGGGTCTCGCCTTCTTTCTCCCCTTCCTTCAGGAAGGCGCGGTGTATGGGCGGCAGGTCTATCTGGGTGACGTCGCCGGTGATGACGGCGCGGGAGCCGAAGCCCATGCGGGTGAGGAACATCTTCATCTGTTCGCGCGTGGTGTTCTGGGCTTCGTCGAGGATGAGGAAAGCGTCGTTCAGGGTGCGGCCGCGCATGAAGGCCAGGGGCGCGACTTCGATGACGCCCTGCTCCTGCTTCTGGGCGAAGCCCTGCGGGCCGAGCATGTCGGAGAGAGCGTCGTAGAGCGGACGCAGATAGGGGTTCACCTTGTCCTCCATGTCGCCGGGCAGGAAGCCCAGCTTCTCTCCGGCTTCCACGGCGGGACGGGTGAGGATGATGCGTTTCACGCGCTTGGCCGCCAGCATGGAGATGGCCATGGCCACGGCAAGGTAGGTCTTGCCCGTGCCGGCGGGGCCGGTGGCGAAAACCAGCTCGTTGCGGCGCAGGAGCTCCATGTACTGACGCTGGGAGGTGTTGCGGGCCAGTATGCTCTTGCGGGGAGAAACGATGACGCTGGCCTCGCGGAACATCTTGCTGATGTCGGCCCGGGGGTTGCGCAGGAGCTCCTCATAGCCCTGCAGCAGGTCTTCACTGCGCAGGGTGTGGCCGGAACGCAGAAGCCCGTAGCCCTGCGTGAAAAGGTTCAGCAGAAGTTCGCGCTGTTCGGGGCGCGGGTCGCTCACCGTAAGCTCAGCGCCGCGCGTGTGGAGCTCCGCGCCCGAAGCGTCGGCAATGAGGTCGAGGTGGGCGTTGAGGGGGCCGAAGAGCTGGCTGGCAAGGCTGGCGTCGTCGAAGGCCAGCGTTTCCGCGAAGGATGATCTCACAAGCAATTCCTGTTTTTCGTGATGCCGCAGGGCGGCCTTAACATCCTTAAGTACTCTAAAAGCGGCAAAGAGTCCACATACGCAAATTTCGGACGAAAAGGGCTTCCGTCAAGCAGGAGAAAAAATAAAAAATACTTTTATTTCAAAAGTTTAATTTGAATTTGATTTTAAAATCTGCCAAAACTAGCTGATTTCATTGGAAAACATACTTATCCGTTAATAAAAGAAAATTATATCACATACTTGCCATAAATCTACACAAGCCTTACAGTGCGCCTTGTCCTTTTTTATCGGACTTCCCACGAGCATTCGCGGCCCTTTGCCGCTTTCCCTATCCATAGAGATCGGAGGTGTGTTCTCTATGTCTTTCCCAGTTCTCAAAATAGGCGATCTCACTGCCGCTACGCCCATCGTTCAGGGCGGCATGGGCGTAGGCATATCTCTTTCCCGTCTGGCCGCCGCCGTGGCCAATGAAGGCGGCATCGGCGTCATCGCCGGCGCCATGGTGGGCATGCGCGAACCCGACGTGGCCTCGAATCCCGTGGAAGCCAATGTCCGCGCGCTGCGCCGCGAAATAGAAAAGGCCCGCGAGCTCACTTCCGGCATCATCGGCGTGAACATCATGGTGGCTCTCACCACCTTCGCCGACCTTGTGAAGACTTCCGTTGCCGCCGGGGCCGACGTCATCTTCTCCGGTGCCGGCCTGCCCATGGACCTGCCCAAGCTCTTCCAGGAAACCTGCGAAGAAAAGAAGCAGGAATTCCGCACCAAGCTCGTGCCCATCGTCTCTTCCGGCCGCGCCGCCGCGCTCATCGCCAAGAAGTGGGCCGCCAAGACCGGCCTGCTCCCCGACGCCTTCGTGCTCGAAGGCCCCAAGGCCGGCGGCCACCTCGGCTTCTCGAAGGACGACATCTTCAACACCGACTTCTCCCTTGAGAAGCTGGTGGGCGGCGTGGTGGATGCCGCCAAGTCTCTCGAAGACAAGGCCGGCCGCGCCATCCCCGTCATCTGCGGCGGCGGCGTGTTCAGCGGCGAAGACATAGCCAGGATGATAAGCCTCGGAGCTTCCGGCGTGCAGATGGCCACCCGCTTCGTGGCCACCGAAGAATGCGATGCCGACATCCGCTTCAAGGAAGCCTACGTCAACGCCACGGAAGACGACATCACCATCATCCAGAGCCCCGTGGGCATGCCCGGCCGCGCTCTGAAGGGCAAGTTCATCGAAGCCTCCCGCGAAGGCAAGAAGAAGCCCTTCAAGTGCGTGTTCCATTGCATCAAGACCTGCGACCCCGAAAACACCCCCTACTGCATCTCCTCCGCCCTCATCAACGCCATGAAGGGCAACTTGGATAAGGGCTTCGTCTTCTGCGGCTCCAACGTGGGCCGAGTGAAGAGCATAGTCACTGTTCGCGAGCTCGTGGAATCCCTGCGCCGCGAATACGACGACTTCATGAATTCTTTCAAGGTCCAGCCTGCGTAATCCGGACCTGAGCACGGAGGGGCCCTCCCCTCGCCCCTCCGTCTGAACATATCCACACGAGCGAGGCTCTTCCGGAGGATTCTGGGACTTCCGGCAGGGCCGATGGGAAAGAGCCGCCCCTTTCATGGAGCGGCTCTTTTTTTTTGCGCCTCCCTGCCGCCCTTCATGCTCATCAGGAGCATGCTGCAGACTGCGCTCTCCGGCGTCTGCTAGACCATGGCGCAGGCAAGGAAAATGGCGTGCAGGCTTGCCAGCATTCCGACGAAGATCCTTTCGGAGACCTCAGGGGCGAGCCCGGCACAGCGCAGGGAAAGAGCGTTCTTCCGGCAGACGCCGATGCAGTCGCGGCACAGGGTGCAGCGCGGCAGAGCTTTTCCTCTGGAGCGGCTTTCCGGAGTGATGGCGCGCCAGCGGCAGACGCTCTCGCAGGCTCCACAGGCGTCGCAGGAAGAGCTGTCCACGCGAAGCCTCCACGGGGAAAGGCGGCCAAGCCAGCTGACTATCAATCCCATAGGGCAGAAGGCCGCGCAGTGCATCATGCCGCCATAGCGGCGGGAAAGCGCGGCCATGGCCAGCAGGCTCAGGAAGGCGTAGGCGCAGGCCAGGCTGACGGCAGTCCCCGTGCTCATGCCGATATGCTTCAGGATAAACGCCGCGCACACGCCAAGCGCAAAAACAGCCGGCCTGCCCCAGCAGAGAGCTCCTTGGAGGAGGCGGGGAAGGGGGCGCAGCGTCCTGCCCTTCGCGGCCAAAGCGTCGAACGGCCCGAAGTAGCAGAGCATGCTGCACCACGCGCTTCCGAGGAGCAGGGTCGATATCAGGACGATGAAGGGCATGGCGTTCAGCGAACCGCGGAACACGCTCCCGTAGAGGATAAATGCCGGGATGGGCACATGGAGCCTACCCGTGAGAAGCATCTGGCTGACGCCGAGAAGCCCCAGCGCGAACTGCACGAAAAAGAGGCAGGCGAAAAACAGCCACAGCCGGGTGCGCACTTTCCTCGACTTCCTGCGGTCGGCAAGGAGCCCGGCGGCAAAAGAGCCGTACCACGCCGCAAGGAAAATCTCTGCCATGCCCAGCCCGGGGAAAAAGCGTTCCAGCAGAAGCATCTCGAGCGGCACGAATTTTCGGACATAAAAAAGACTGAGAAAAACTGCCATGAAGACTGCGGCCTTCAGGAAGGCGTCCCCAGCTCCCTGTTCCCCCGCCAGCCGAGAGGCCTGTCGTACCGCCATGCCCCCTGTAAGTCCTGTGACGACAGCCACGGCAGAGAGTATGGCCGCGCCCCTCATCCAAGGTGCGCCCATGACCATACGCGTCTGGGCAAGGGCGCAGGCCGAAACGCTCCATTCCAGCATGCCCCACAGCAGGAAAAGCCCCACGGCCCATCGCGTCCATGCCGCAGAGGAACAGCGCAGTCCAAGCACGCCCGCAACGCAGAGAACCATGCCGTATTCGCTGGCCCTGTAGAAATGAGCCCCCAGCAGGACGATGACAAGGACTGTCCACAGCCAGGACAGGCACTGCCCGAGGGCAAGGCTTTTATCGAGATATCGGCGAATATCCATGCGCTCCTCCTTACCAGAACAACGGCCAGCGCTGATGGCGAGGAATATTGTTGACGACAAGGGCGACCAGAAGAAGGATGAGCGCACCGCTCAGGCAGGGAACGAAAGCGTAGGCCCAGCCCAGCTGGCGGACGCCTTCCCCGCCTGTGACGGCAATGAGCGCCGTAGCCCCGCCCGGAGGATGGAGCGTCTTGCTTATGTGCATGACGGCTATGGCCGTGGCCACGGCAAGGCAGGCCGCAAGCCATGTGGCATCGGGTATCATCATGCCGGAACCGACGCCCACAAGGGAAGAAAGGAAATGCCCGCCCACCATGTTCCTCGGCTGGGCCAGAGGACTGTTCGCCGCGCGGAATGCAAGAACTGCGGATGCGCCGAACGAACCTATGAGCAGAGGAAAGCCGCTTCCGGTCATGGCCTTTTCGAGCAGGGCGATAAGACCGATGGCGATACAGCTCCCTATCCACGCCGCGGCTATTTCTTTTCCGGATGCACGGGGCGGCCTTTTCCCTCCGCCGGACATTTTCTGAAGGAATGATTTCATACGAGCTCCCTTGCCAGGCTCCGAGAGGAGGAGAGCCTGGACTGCATGCCTCTCTGCTCACGGCATACCAAATGGGAACCGCGCCTGCCGTGACCCAGACCACAGAGAGAGTAATTCGGGTGCCTTCACCTTTTTCCGCAAACGCTCTTTTCGTCCTGACGGCGCAAAAGACCGCCGGAGCGCATCATGACGCTTCGGCGGTCTCTGTTTTCAAACCGCCCTGTTCCGGGGCGGCTTTGCTGCTGTGAGGGGATTACGGGCGCAGATAGGCGTAGCCTTCGCGCTGGAGCTTCACGATCTCCACGATGGCAGCGGGAGTGATCTCCACGCCGTCCCACAGGTCGGCGGGATCCACGTTGAAAGCCTTGAGGGCGTTGTTGCACACGCGGATGGTGAGGCCGCTGTCCATGAGCTTGGCGCCGCGTTCGGCCTGCTCGGCGTTCTCCTTCTTGAGAAGCTGGGCGGCAGGACCGTTGACCACCATGACCACGCGGAACTCTTCGTCCACGGCGGCGATGTAGTTGGCGTAGTTGTTGAAGGCGAGGTTGAGGCGCTTGGGATCGTTGTCGTCCACATGGATGAGCAGGTCGTAGTACATGGGCATTCTCTCCTGAGTTGAGGTGGCTGGCTTACTTGCGGAGGTCAGAATACCATCCCGCGGCCTGTTTGAGAAGACGCATACTGCGCTCCGCCATGGCAAAAGGATCGTTCATGTAGCCGTCGAGCAGGAGAGTGCTGTCGAAAAGGCTGTTCACCATGTC
>JAFQPD010000133.1 GCA_017411945.1 Mailhella sp. | reverse complement strand
TCGTCCATGATGCGCGCCAGCTGGCAGAGCCAGTTCCGCACCTGCGGGGCGTTGCGCTCGGTCTCGCTGGTCATCTGCGCCTTTATCTTGAAGAGCTTGGCGAAGCGTTCGTCGCGCTCGAGGAGCGTCTCGTATATCTCGTCCTCGCCGATGAGCATGACCTTCACGTTCAGCGGCATGGGCATGGGCTCGATGCCCTTCACGCGGGCGGCGTCCATGTCCGGGTCTTCGATGCGGGCGAGGCCGGAACGCAGGGCGCGGAGCAGCCCTTCCCACGCGGCGGGGTTCTGCAGGAGGTCCAGCACGCGCAGCACGAGGTAGCCGCCGTTGGCGCGGTGCAGGGAGCCGGCCTTGATGAGCGTGAAGTCCGTTACCAGCGCGCCCATCTCGGATTCGCGCTCGAGGCAGCCGAGGAGGTTCGTGTATGTGGGGTGGTCCTCCACCACCACGGGCGCGCCCACGGTCTGGCTGTTGTCCACCAGCACGTTCACGTCGTAGCGGTAGAGGTCGGGCTCGGGAGCGGGGCCGGAATCGCCGTGCGAGGGCGCGAAGGCCGCTTCGCGAGGCAGGAAGAGGTCGAGGCGGTCGAGTATGTCTTCGCGGAGCTCGACGAAGAACGTGTCCAGCGCGTCGCTCTTCTCGCCGCATCCGGCAAGGCGGCTGGCCTTCTCGGCCACGGGCGAAACGTAGAGGTCCAGCTCTTCGCTGGCGGCGGCGCGTTCAAGATCCTTCTCGCGCTTGCGGAAATCCTTTTCCAGATGCGTGAGCTTGCGTATGCGCGAAGCGAGCGACTGCAGGAGCTGGTCGCCCGCGCGCTTGAAAGCCTTGCGCTGGGCGGGCTGGAGCGCGGAAAGCTCCTCGTCGCTGAGGCGCTGGCCGTCCACCATGGGGAAGAGCGCGAGCGCGCCCACTTCCTCGGCCTCGAGGGCGAAGCCGCGTTCGGCGGCCGCCTTCTCCATGTCGGCCACGAGGGCGGAGCGTTCCTTGCGGTACTTTTCCAGCTCTTCGTTGCGCTTCTTGAGGTGCGCGTCGGAATCGAGGCGGGCAGGCAGGGCTTCGCGCACCTGCTGCAGGGCCTCGGCCAGCGACTTCTTGAGCTGGCGGCCCTGGCCGGCCGGGAGCTGGAACATGACCGGGTGGTCTTCGTCCTTGAAATTGTTCACATAAATGATGTCGGGCGGCGTGGCCTCCTTGCGGGCCAGCGGCTCGAGGAAATCCGTGAGCATATAGGTGCGGCCGAGGTCGGGCGTGCCGGCGAGGAAGACGTTGTAGCCCGTATTGCGTATGTGCAGGGCCAGCTCCAGCGCGGCAAGGGCGCGGGGCTGGGACGGGCGGCGGCGTCCGCCGCGGGGGATGGCGCGGCTGTCTTCCCACGGTATGCGTTCGGCGGGCCAGCAGGGGCGGAGCTTTTCCGGGGACAGGGAGGCGACGGGGCGGAGTGCGGGCATGGTGCTTCCTTCAGGTATGGGGGCGGCAGGGCCGCTATAGGAAAAGCCGCCCGCCCGAACGGATCAGGCAGGCGGCCCTTCTTGCAAAAGTTGAGCTTATTCGGCCTGGTAGAGCTCGGCAAGTATTTTGTCCGCGCCATCGGCGAGGAGCTTTTCGGCCAGCTTCCGGCCGGCGGCGTCGGCTTCTTCCAGAGTGGCGGCACAGCGCACGGCGTCGCGGAACACCGCTTTGCCCAGCGGGTCGGCCACGAGGGCTTCGAGCCGCAGCCCTTCGCCTTCGAGCACGGCATGGGCGGCGATGGGCACCTGGCAGCCGCCGTCGAGCCTGCGCAGGAAGGCGCGTTCGGCTGTCACGCAGAGGCGGGTGGGCATGTCGTCGAGGAAGGCTACGAGCTCACGCATCTCGGGGCGGTCTTCGCGGATCTCGATGCCCAGCGCGCCCTGGCCCACGGCGGGCAGGAAGCTGGGGGGCGTGAGGTCCTGCTGGAGGCTGGCGCCGAGGCCGAGACGCTTCACGCCGGCGCGGGCGAGGATGATGGCGTCGTACTGGCCTTCCTTCATCTTGCGCAGGCGGGTCTCCACGTTGCCGCGCAGCATGGCGACTTCGAGGTCGGGGCGCAGGGCCAGGGCCTGCGACTGGCGGCGCAGGGAGCTGGTGCCGAGCTTCGCGCCCCGGGGCAGTTCCTCAAGGGCGGCGTACTTTTCGGAAAGGAAGAGGTCCGTGCAGACCTCGCGTTCCGGAACGGCGCCAAGGGTGAGCCCTTCAGGCAAAACCATGGGAACGTCCTTCATGCTGTGCACGGCGAGGTCGGCCGTGCCTGCGAGCAGGGCTTCCTCTATTTCCTTCACAAAAAGGCCCTTGCCGCCCACCTTGGCGAGCGGAACGTCGAGGATGATGTCGCCCTTGGTCTTGAGGATGAGCAGCTCCACTTCGAGGCCCTCGTACTGGGCCATGAGGCGGGACTTGATATGTTCGGCCTGCCAGAGCGCGAGCTGGGAGCCGCGGGTGGCTATGGTGACTTTCTTCATGTGATACTCGAAGTTTTAATGCTTAGTGCCCGCAGGTGGAGCAGTTGCCGCCGGAACAGCCGGCACAGCCGCCGCCGGAAGGAGCGGGCGCGCTGGGCAGATCGAAGGAGCCGGAGCCGCCGCCGAAGTGGCAGGAACAGCGGGAGATGAGCTTTTCGGTCTCCATGGACTTGCACTTGGGGCAGGAAGGGGTTTCGTCGCCGAAGACGAGCTCCTCGAAGGTGCTGTTGCAGGCTTTGCAGTGATATTCGTAAATAGGCATGGGAAAACAGCTCCTTAGCGGGCTTCGGAAAGCGCCGCAGGGTTCTGGAAGAGGTAATGGTCGATAAGCTGGCACAAAAGGTGCATGACAGCTTCGTGTATCTCCTGGATATGGGGCGTGTGGGAGCTCGGCACGTTCACGAGGTGGTCGCACATGTCGGCCATGCGGCCCCCGCCCTTGCCGGTGAAGCCCACCACGGCGAGCCCCGCGGCGCGCGCGGCCTCTATGGCCTTCAGCACGTTGCCGCTGCTGCCGGAGGTGGAAATGGCGAGGAGCACGTCGCCTGCGCGCCCAAGGCCCTGCACCTGGCGGGCGAACACTTCCTCGTAGCCGTAGTCGTTGCCTATGGCGGTGAGGGTGGAGCTGTCCACCGTGAGAGCCACGGCCGGGAGCGAGGGGCGTTCCATGAGGAAGCGGCCGAGCAGCTCGCCTGTCATGTGCTGGGCGTCGGCCGCGGAGCCGCCGTTGCCGCATACGAGTATCTTGCCGCCAGCCGCGAGGGAGCGCGCCATGGCAAGGGCCGCAGCATCCACAACGTGAGCGTTTTCGGCAAAAAAGGCAAGGCGGAGCCGGGCCCCTTCCTCGGCATGCTGATGTATGATCTCAAGAGCGGATCTCATAATGACCTCTTGGATTTGGTTGCATCGAACGAAACATAGTAGCGCAAAGCCCCTGCGCAGGCAAGGAGCTTCCTCAACCCCGCTGGAGGCGCCGCGCGCAGCGCGGTTCGAGAGACGAGGCCGCGCCGACTGGAAGTCGGCATCTTGGGCGGCCGAGGAACGGTTGAGGTCACAGCGAAGCGCCGCCGAGAGAGCCGCAGGCTCGTGAGGCGCGATTCGGTCAGGCCTACGCCCGAAGGACTCTTCGGCTGACTGGAAAGTCAGCCACAGCGGATTTCCGGCTAGGAAATCCAAGACTCTGGAAATCATTTCCTTGAAATGCCGCCACGCAGTCCGTACCCGTGACTTGAGGCCAAGGGCAAAGCCCGGCCTTAGAGGGCTACCTAGCCCAAAACCCACGCGCCACTCCCCACCTTCCAAAAGGCGGATGCCTTGAAGCCTTTCGAGATAGAAAAAGAACGGGCGGCAGAGCGTTGCGTGAGGGAAGAAAAATATATGCCTTATCAACGTCCGTGCCGATGCCCGGGGCCGGAAGTGACGATGCCGCGCTCGATGAGGCGGCGCAGGTACCAGTTGCGGTCGCCCACAAGCATGCGGAGCTGGTCTTCGCATCCAGTTATCTCCAGCTCGTCGCCGTATTCGAGTGGCAGGTTGTCGTGCCCGTCCACCGAAAGCAGGACCTGGTCGTCCGTGCGGCGGGACTCGATGCAGATGCGCGAGCCCGAAGGCAGGGCCAGCGGCGGGAAGCCGCCCGCGAAGGGGCAGATGGGCGTGACTATCTGGGCGTTCATCGAGGGCATGGTGAGCGGGCCGCCCGCCGAGGCGGTGTAGGCCGTGGAGCCCAGCGGCGTGGAGACGATGACGCCGTCGCAGCGCAGGGAGCTGAAGTGCATGCCGTTGATGGAAAGGTCGAGCGA
>JAFQPD010000001.1 GCA_017411945.1 Mailhella sp. | reverse complement strand
AGGGACTTTTTCAAAAGTCCCTTCCCCTCCCCGAAAACAAAACTTTCTCCTACTCGTCATCAAGGCTCTCGGCGAAGGCCTTGAGCTTGTCGGGCTTATAGAAGTTCACCATGCGCAGGGGCACGGTAGCGGAATTGAGGATAGCTCCTTCCGCGTCGAGTTCGACGAAGAGGAGAACCACGTCCCACGGAGCGACGAGGCGATTGCCTTCGGCGTCGTCCACGGCTTCACGGGCAAGAGCGAAGCAGAAGCCGGAGAAGCGTTCCGCGCCGGTGCGGTACAGGCCGGAGAGCATGGCGTAGCGGCGTTCCACCTCGGCGTTCTGGTCGGCAAAGACGCGGTAGAGCTTGAGCATGTCCTCTTCGGAATACGGAGGTTCAAGGCCGGCAAGAGCTTCGCAGTAAGGCATGCGGTATTCCTTGGCGCAGAACATCTCGGTCCACGGCTCGTCCCCCTTGGGGTCGGACTGATGGACGGCGCGTTCTTCCGCCATATCGATGAAGCGGCGCAGCGTCTCTTCGTTCTCGAAGATATCCTCAGGGAAAGCCTTCACGTCGTAATCTCTCACGCCATTCTCACCGGGAAGAGGGCGCATGAACACGCGAACCTTCTCGCCGGGTTCGAAGAGGCCTTCCACGCCGTCCTTGGCTACGGCGCGCACCATGAAGGGGTAGCGGCCCCAGCGGGTGAAGCTGACCTTCTCCAGCATGTGATAAGGGCCAAGGATGCCGTAAAAGGCAGAAATCTCGTCTATGGAGAACTCTTCTCCGGGTTTAACGTTTTCCCAGCCGGAAAATCTCATATATCACCTCGTCAAAGGATAATAGTTCAGAAAAAGGAGCGGCGAGCTCCTGAACACGCAAAATGTAAGAAGCCGCAGGCGTTAGGCAAGGGCAGGCCGCAAACTTTTCCTTGCGGCCTTCGGATACGAAAAAACGCCTGCATCCCTGCAGGCGTTCCCTTTTGCTGGTACCGGAAGTGGGACTTGAACCCACAAGCTCTTGCGAGCGGCGGATTTTGAGTCCGCTGCGTCTACCAATTCCACCATTCCGGCGTACCGAAGTACCAGCAACCTATATAGGGTAAGGGCCGCGCGGTCAAGCTCCCCGACGCACTATTGATATTTCCGAAACGAAACGCTATGCTTCCAAGTCAGTATGCCCACGGTCCGGCACGGACCTTTTATATAACCTCAATGAAGGAGAATCGTCTTGGACGGCGAATCCCACAGTAGCCTGTGGTCGAAACTCGGATCCCTCTTCTCCGGCAAGTCGTCGGAAGATCATCTGGAACAGGCCATCCGTGAAGCCCAGCAGGAAGGCGAGCTGAAAGCGGAAGAAAGTTCCATGCTTCTTTCCATCCTCTCGCTGGATGAGCTTCAGGCGCAGGACATCATGACGCCCCGCATCGACATCGAGGCCCTGCCCTCCGGCACTCCCATCATGGAAGCGGCCAGTGCCATCGTGGAGACGGGCTATACCCGCCTGCCCGTGTTCCGCGAGACCCGCGACAATATCATCGGCGTTGTGCACGCCAAGGATCTGCTCGGATCCCTCACCCACCCCGAAGAGCGCAACAACCCCGTGGACAGCATCATGGGCCAGCCCTTCTTCGTGCCTGAAACCAAAATTGCCAGCGAACTCCTTCAGGAATTCCGCACCAAGAAGAACCACCTCGCCATTGTGGTGGACGAATATGGGGGCACTTCCGGGCTCGCCACCATCGAAGACCTCCTCGAAGTCATCGTGGGCGACATCGACGATGAGCACGACACCCCCGAAGAGGCCGACATCCGCCCCATGGAGGAAGGCCGCTACGAGCTTTCCGGCCGCGCCGCCCTCTCCGAGCTCACGGAAGTGGGCATCTCCCTCGAATCCGACGACGTGGACACCATCGGCGGCTACCTCAGCGTCGACGCCGGCCACGTTCCCCAGAAGGGCGAAGAATTCCGCATTGCAGGCTGGCTATTCACCATCACCGAAGCCGACGCCAAGCAGATACACACCATTCTCGCCCAGCGTGAGGAATAAACTTTTTCAAGCCATGAGCACTCCTCATGGCTTTTTCTTAATGAGGCTCCCATGCCTGCATCGCGCCGCCGTTTCCTGTGGAATTCTTTTGAAAAACCGCCTCCTGCGGCCTTCGGCGGCCTCCTCTGGCCCTTGATTATTCAGGGGCTTCCATGTAATCATACGCAAGTTTAAACTTATCCAGGAGCGGAATGCATGCCTAAGCGTACAGACCTTAAGCGCATCATGGTCATAGGCTCCGGCCCGATCGTCATCGGCCAGGCCTGTGAATTCGACTATTCCGGCACTCAGGCCGTCAAAGCTCTTAAAGAGGAAGGCTACGAAGTCATCCTCGTCAACTCCAACCCGGCTACCATCATGACGGATCCCGGCCTCGCCGACCGGACCTATATCGAGCCCATCGAGCCCGAGACCGTCGCCGCCATCGTGCGCAAGGAACGCCCCGACGCCATCCTGCCCACCCTCGGCGGCCAGACCGGCCTCAACACCGCTCTTGAACTCGCCAAGATGGGCGTCCTCGAAGAATGCGGCGTGGAGCTCATCGGCGCCAACGCCGAAGTCATCGAAAAGGCAGAAAGCCGCGAACTGTTCCGCGACGCCATGGAACGCATCGGCCTTGCCGTGCCCAAGAGCGAGATCGCCCGCAACATGGACGACGTTCGCCGCATCGCCGCCGAACTCACGTTCCCGCTCATCATCCGCCCTGCCTTCACCCTCGGCGGTTCCGGCGGCGGCGTTGCCTACAACCAGGAAGACCTCGAAAAGATCGGCGCAGCCGGCCTCGACGCCTCCATGACCAGCGAAGTGCTCGTCGAGCAGTCCGTGCTGGGCTGGAAGGAAATCGAAGTCGAAGTGGTGCGCGACAAGAAGGACAACTGCATCATCATCTGCACCATCGAAAACATGGACCCCATGGGCGTCCATACCGGCGACTCCATCACCGTTGCCCCGGTGCAGACCCTCACCAGCAAAGAGACCGCCCTTGTCTGCGAAGCCTCCAAGGCCATCATGCATGAGATCGGCGTTGAGAACGGCGGCTCCAACGTGCAGTTCGGCCTGAACCCGAAGAACGGCGAGCTCGTGGTCATCGAAATGAACCCCCGCGTGTCCCGCTCCTCCGCCCTCGCCTCCAAGGCCACCGGCTTCCCCATCGCCAAGGTGAGCACCAAGCTCGCCATCGGCTACACGCTGGACGAGATCCCCAACGACATCACCCGCGACACCATGGCCAGCTTCGAGCCGACCATCGACTACGTCGTCATCAAGATCCCCCGCTTCACCTTTGAAAAGTTCGCCGGTGCCAAGGACGAGCTCACCACCTCCATGAAGAGCGTGGGCGAGACCATGGCCATAGGCCGCACCTTCAAGGAAGCCCTGCAGAAGGGCATGCGCTCCCTCGAGATCGGCGCGCCCGGCCTCGGCTCCAACTTCCGCGGCGAACTGCCCCCCATGGAAGACATCCTGCGCAAGCTCCGCACCCCCAACTCCAAGCAGATCTTCGCCCTGCGCCATGCCATCCTCGCCGGCATGAGCATCGAAGAGATCTACGAGATCACCGCCATCGACCCGTGGTTCCTGCGTGAACTGCGCGACATCATCAAGATGGAAGGCGAACTGCGCGACTTCGCCCTCGGCAATTCCATGACGGCCGACAACCCCGAACTCGTGGCCCTGCTCCGCAAGGCCAAGGAATTCGGCTTCTCCGACCGCCAGCTCGCCGAGATGTGGAAACGCCCCGAATCCGACGTGGCCGCCCTGCGCAAGGCTACCGGCACCGAACCCACCTACTACCTCGTGGACACCTGCGCCGGCGAACACAAAGCCTATACGCCCTACTTCTACTCCACCTACGAGTCCGGCAAGGAACTCGAAGTGCACGACAAGAAGAAGGTCATCATCCTCGGCGGCGGCCCCAACCGCATCGGCCAGGGCATCGAGTTCGACTACTGCTGCTGCCATGCCTCCTTCGCCCTGCGCGACGAAGGCGTGGAAGCCATCATGGTCAACTCCAACCCTGAAACCGTGTCCACCGACTACGACACCTCCGACCGCCTGTACTTCGAGCCTCTCACCTTTGAAGACGTGATGCACATCGTCAACATGGAGAAGCCCGACGGCGTCATCGTGCAGTTCGGCGGCCAGACCCCGCTGAACCTCGCCGTGCCGCTCCAGCGCGCCGGCGTGCCCATCATCGGCACCAGCCCCGACGCCATCGACCGCGCCGAAGACCGCGAACGCTTCCAAGCCCTGCTCCAGAAGCTGGACCTTCTCCAGCCCCAGAACGGCACCTGCACCTCCCTCGAGGTGGCCAAGCAGGCCGCGGCCCGCATCGGCTACCCCATCATCGTGCGCCCCAGCTATGTGCTCGGCGGCCGCGCCATGCAGGTCTGCTTCGGCCCTGAAGACGTGGAAGAATACTTCCGCGAAGTCGTCGGCACCGACACTCCCGAGCATCCCATCCTCATCGACCAGTTCCTCGAGAACGCCATCGAAGTGGACGTGGACGCCCTGGCCGACGGCAAGGACGTGTATGTGGCCGGCATCATGGAACACATCGAAGCCGCCGGCATCCACTCCGGCGACTCCGCCTGCTCCCTGCCCCCCTACTCCCTGCCTCAGGACATCATCGACGAGATCAGCCGCCAGACCATCGCCCTCGCCAAGGAACTGCGCGTGGTCGGCCTCATGAACATCCAGTTCGCTGTGAAGGACGGCCGCATCTACATCCTCGAAGTGAACCCCCGCGCCTCGCGCACCGCTCCCTTCGTGTCCAAGGCCACCGGCGTGCCGCTCCCCCGCCTCGCCACCCTCGTCATGCTCGGCAAGACTCTCAAGGAGCTCGACCCGTGGTCCATGCGCAAGGAAGGCTATGTGTGCGTGAAGGAAGCCGTGTTCCCCTTCAAGCGCTTCCCCGGCGTGGATATCGTGCTCGGCCCCGAAATGCGCTCCACCGGCGAAGTGATGGGCGTTGCCTCCACCTTCGACGAAGCCTTCCTCAAGAGCCAGCTCGGCTCCGGCCAGAAGCTCCCCACCTCCGGCAAGGTCTTCATCTCCGTGAACGACCGCGACAAGGAATTCGTCCTCGACCTCGGCCGCGCCTACTATGACCTCGGCTTCGACCTCTGCGGCACCCGCGGCACGGCCAAGCTCCTGCGCGAGAACGGCATCGAATGCCAGACCGTGCTCAAGCTGCACGAAGGCCGCCCGAACATCGTGGACGCCCTGAAGAACGGTGAGATCGCCCTCGTCATCAACACGGCCGAAGGCAAGCGCACCAGTGAAGACTCCCGCGCCCTGCGCCAGACCACTCTGCACTACGGCGTGCCCTTCACCACCACCATCACCGGTGCCCGCGCCATTGCCCGCGCCATCCAGCATGAACAGAACAAGGCCCTCCGCGTGGAATGCCTGCAGGACTACTACAAAGGAGAAAACGCATGAGAGCCATACTCGCCCTCGAAGACGGATTCATCCTTGAAGGTGT
>JAFQPD010000132.1 GCA_017411945.1 Mailhella sp. | reverse complement strand
GATCATAAAGGTCAAATGATTTCATTGGATTCTCCTTGGTGACGGGTTGTCCCAGAGCTCAGGGAATCCATTAGTTTCGCAGAGTATTATTGAGGAATGAATCGTCTATAGACGATGGCTTCTTGGGTAGATGTTTGATAAACTTAGGTGGGAATTTACCTTAAATACATCAGGCCGCCCGAAGGCGGCCTGATGGCGTTAACAGCAAAGGGGGGGGGATAGCTCCTCAGGTGGGGATGAACGAAACCAAGAGAAGAATCCCACATTCATCCGAAGAAATCCACTCACATCTTTTTAATTTGTGAGTATTTTTGTGGGTATACTGTTTGATATTTGTAAATTAATCACTATATTTCACGATGATATAATTTTACAAAGCTTCTCTTCAGAAAAGTTCCTTCCCTCCCCCTGCAAAACACTTCCTATCCCAAAAACTTTTTCTTCCATGCTTCCGTGGTGTTCACGAGGAGCTGGGAGATAGTCATGGGGCCTATGCCGCCGGGCACGGGGGTGATGGCAGAGGCGAGGGAGGCGACGTTTTCGTAGTCCACGTCGCCGCAGAGCTTGCCGTCTTCGCCGCGGTTGATGCCCACGTCGATGATGACGGCGCCGGGCTTGACCATGTCGGCGGTGACGAAGCGCGGCTTTCCTATGGCGGCGATGATGATGTCGGCCTCGCGGCACACGGCGGCGAGGTCAGGAGTGCGGGAGTGGCACATGGTCACGGTGGCGTCGTAGCCCTTTGCCCCCAGCATGAGAGCTATGGGGCGGCCGACGAGGATGCTGCGCCCAAGAACGACGGCCTTCTTTCCACTCACGGAGATGCCGTAGCGGTCCAGCAGGGCGAGTATTCCCGCCGGAGTGCAGGGGCGCAGGCCGGGAACGTTCATGGCTGTGCGGCCCTGATTCACGGCCGTGAGCCCGTCCACATCCTTTTCGGGGCTGATGGCGTCGATGCAGGGCTGTGCGTCGAGTCCTTCGGGCAAAGGGAGCTGGAGCAGTATGCCGTCGATTTCAGGGTCGGCATTGAGCCCGGCGATGAAGGCTTCCAGTTCCGCCTGCGGAGTGGAGGCTGGCAGGCGGTAGGAAGCTGTATCTATGCCGGCATCGGCGCAGGCGTTTTCTTTGTTGCGCACATAGACCTGCGATGCCGGGTCCTCTCCTACGAGGATGACGGCCAGACGGGGGGCACGTCCGGCGCGTTCTTTTTCCCTGCTGACATATTGGCGCAAATCGGCCCGTATGGCCGCCGCTGTGGCTTTGCCGTCGAGTATCATAGTTTTTCCTTCTGCATCAGCGATTGACAGTGCGGGGGCGTGTGCCGTCCGCCTGGCCGAGTATGCCGTCTTTCTCCATCTGTTCCACGAAGCGGGCGGCGCGGTTGAATCCTATGCGGAAGCGGCGCTGGAGCAGAGAGATGGAGACCTTGCCGTTTTCCATGACGAACT
The DNA here is from genome assembly GCA_017411945.1 of Mailhella sp. Lineage (GTDB taxonomy): Bacteria > Desulfobacterota > Desulfovibrionia > Desulfovibrionales > Desulfovibrionaceae > Mailhella. Next base: position 2,890 of record JAFQPD010000132.1, on the reverse strand, counting down.
GCATGGCTTCTATGTAGATGGGGTCGTCCGCAAGGTCGCCGCCGCGGGAGGAGGTCATGCCGAACTCTTCTCCGCTGTCTTCCTCTTCTTCGCCGAACTCGGAGAAGTCCACCTGATAGTTGGGCTTCTGCTGTTTTTTCCAGAAGTCCACCACCGCGGCCACTTCGTCATCGCTCACGAAGGCGCCGTGCAGTCGCTGTATGTTGCCGCCGTTGGGCTTGAAGAGCATGTCGCCCATGCCGAGCAGTTTTTCCGAACCCGTCACGTCGAGGATGGTGCGGGAGTCCTGGCCGCTGGTCACCTTGAAGGCGATGCGGCAGGGGAAGTTGGCTTTGATGAGGCCGGTGACGACGTCCACGCTGGGGCGCTGTGTGGCGATGATGAGGTGTATGCCTGCGGCGCGGGCCAGCTGGGCGAGGCGGACTATGCTGCCTTCCACTTCCTTTCGCTTCACCATCATGAGGTCGGCAAGCTCATCCACGATGATGACGAGGAAGGGCATGTTGGCAAGGTCTTCAGGCTGTCCGTTCTCGTCGAGCGGGATGGGGCCGCCGTTCTCCACCTGTTCGCGCAGGCGGGCCTGACGCTCGTTGTAGCCCGTGATGTTGCGCACCTTCACCGTGGAGAAGACCTTGAGGCGGCGGTTCATCTCGTCGATGGCCCAGAGAAGGGCATTCTTGGTAATGTCCATATCCGTGACCACGGGATGCACGAGGTGCGGCAGGTCGGCGTACATGGAAAGTTCCACCTGCTTCGGGTCGACGAGTATCATCTGCACTTCGTCGGGTCTGGCGCGGTAGAGCAGGCTCAGGATGATGGCGTTGAGGCATACGCTCTTGCCCGCGCCGGTAGCGCCGGCCACCAGCAGATGGGGCATCTTGGCGAGGTCGGCAGAGACGGGGCGGCCGCCGGTATCCTTGCCCAGAGCTATGGTGAGCAGGGACTTGGCCTGACGGAAGCCGTCGTTCTCGATGATCTCACGGAAGCGCACAGTGCCGCGCTTTTCGTTGGGGACTTCCACGCCCACGGTGTCGGTGCCGGGCACGGGGGCCTGCATGCGCACGGCCACAGCCTTGAGGGACATGGCGAGGTCGTTGGCAAGATTGGTGATGCGCGTAGCCTTTACGCCGGGGGCGGGGCGAACTTCGAACATGGTGACCACGGGGCCGGGAGTGATGCGGGCCAGAGTGGCATGGACGTTGAAATTCTTGAGGCAGGTGATGAGGGCGTCGCCCTGCTTGGTGAGAAGGGCCGGGTCGGGCCTGCTCAGAAGTTCTTCTTCCGGAAGGGGCGCGAGCAGATCCATAGAAGGGAGAGAGAGCTGGCGGCGTTTGGGCAGGATGAGCTCAAGAAGGGATCTCCTTTCCTCTTCTTCCATTTCTCCGGGCTGGGCTGCCGCCTCTATCTCGTCCTGTTCTTTCATGGCTCTGGCCACGGCATGGTCTACGGAAGCGTATTCTTCATCCAGAGGGAAGGGAGTTTCTTCTTCACGGGCGGAAAGGAGAACGGGAAGATTTTCTTCGAGTGCGCTTTCAAGTGCCTGGCCGAACGCTTCGGCATCAGGAGCGACGGCGTGTTTCTTCTCTTCCGACGGCGCAGGGGGCACGATGTCGGCTTCGCTAAGGACGAGGAGGCCCTCATCGGGGGTGTCTGGGCTGGGACCCTCTTCCTTTTCCTTTCCGGAGGACAGATCTTCTTCGAAGGGAAAGAGAACGAGCGCGCCTTCAGGATCTTTTTCTTCCTGCTTCTTTTCTTCCTGCTGGACTGCGGCTCCTTCCGTCTGAGACTCCTCTATGCTGAAGAGTGCTTCAGCGGGCTTTTCAGGTCCTTCGGAGGAGGTATCCTGTGCGTGTTCGGCAGAAGACTCGAAGGGCTGAGAAGGCATTTCCTCAGGAGAGGGCTGGTCATTTTCTGCATGCTCCTCGCTGGGGAGCATGATGTCGAGCACCGGGCGTTCAGGCTCTTCTTCCACCTCTTTCTTTTCTTTTTTCCGGCTCAGTATTTCAGCCAGGGAGGCGAAGCGGGGCTTTTTTGTTGCTTCCGTTTCTTCGTCCGAATCTCCGCGCGAGAATCTGGAGGATATCCACCATACAGCTCCTGCGACGAGAGTGAGCCAAGAGATGCCGAAGGCCAGTTCTGTGCCCGCGAGGAAGATGAAGGCCCATACCAGCATGGAGCCGAGTGAGCGGAAGAGGAGCAGGGACATAGAGCCCAGCCAGTCGCCCGCAAGGCCGCCGCCCGTGATGCTGTGCAGGGAAAGATCCCAAAGGGAAGAGGCTGTAAGCGAACAGGCGAAGAGCATGGCGTAGCCTATCCATCGGTACCATTTGAGTACCAGCCAGCGCGAGACGAGGGCCGCGCCTGCGGCAAGGAAGAAGGCCACCCACAGGAAGGAGGCAAGGCCGAAAAGGTCGATGAAGAAGCCGGAAAGGAAGGCTCCGAAGAGGCCGGCCGAGTTTTTTATGTCCGAAGCCTCGATGGTGACGGCCTGATTGAAGGTGGGGTCGCTGGCGTCGAAAGTCCAGAGACTGAGGAGCAGGAGCAGGCCGCAGAAAAGAAAGAGCAGGCCCAGCAGTTCGCGAACCAGTCTGTGTCCGTACATGGCATCCACCTTCAGATTAAGGGAATATCTTGAAAAAAGAAAACGCTGCCGGAAGGGCGCAAGGCGTCCGTCCGACAGCGCAGAATAGGGCAGGACGCGGGATTAGTCGCGGCCGAGATATTCGCGGGTGCGGGTATCGACCTTCACGCGGTCGCCTTCGTTCACGAAGATCGGCACCTGGATGACCACGCCGGTCTCAAGGGTGGCGGGCTTGGTCACGTTGGAAACAGTGTCGCCCTTCACGCCGGGTTCGGTGTGGGTAACGGTCATCACGAGGCTGACGGGGAT
>JAFQPD010000131.1 GCA_017411945.1 Mailhella sp. | reverse complement strand
GTCTGGCTGCTCTGCGTCAACTGAAAGTGAAACGACAGGGCTAAAGAGCCCCGTTTCCGCATACGGAGAAAAACCATGGCCGTTCAGCAGAACAAGAAGTCCCACTCCAAGAAGGGTATGCGTCGTTCCCATGACCGTGTGGCTAAGCCCACCGTCATCTACTGCTCCTGCGGTGCTCCCACCAAGCCCCATTCCGTCTGCCCCGCCTGCGGCAAGTACGATGGCCGCCAGGTGGAAGCTGTCGCCGCCGATGAGCAGTAATCGCGCAAGACTCGCCGTGGACGCCATGGGAGGGGATTTCGGCCCCTCCGTGGTCGTTCCCGGAGCTCTTCAGGGTGCCCGTGAGACCGGGGCCAAAGTCGTCCTCGTCGGCATAGAGGAAGAGATCCGCAAAGTCCTTGCGGAGCTCAAGGCGGAAGATGGCGAAGGTGAGCTCTATGAGGTGGTGAACGCCACCCAGACCATAGAGATGACCGACAAGCCGTCTGAAGTCGTGCGCGGCAAACGCGATTCCTCCATGCATGTGGCCTGCAAGCTGGTCCGTCAGGGCGAAGCCGACGCCTTCATAAGCGCCGGCAATTCCGGTGTGGCCTATGCCTGCGGCATGTTCATCATCGGGCGCATCCCCGGCGTGGAACGCCCCGCTCTGGCCTCTCTCATTCCTACGGAAAAGTCCCCCATGCTCCTTCTGGATGTGGGTGCCAACGCGGAATGTCGTCCTCACCACCTGTTCCAGTTCGCCGTTATGGGCGCGACCTTCGTCAAGGATATCCTTGGTTACGAGGATCCCCGCGTCGCTGTACTGAGCAACGGTGAAGAGGAAGGCAAGGGCAATTCTCTCGTGAAGGAGAGCTACGACCTGCTCAAGCAGGCCGCGCACATCAACTTCGTCGGCAATGCCGAAGGCAGTGACCTGTTCACCGGCGATGTGGATGTAGTGGTGTGTGACGGCTTCGTGGGCAATGTGGCCCTCAAGCTGAGCGAAGGTCTGGCGCGTGCCATCCGCCATCTGCTCAAGCGCGAGCTCACGAGCAACGGCCTCCTGCCCAAGCTCGGCGCCATGCTCTCCATGCCCGCCTTCAAGAACTTCAAGAAGGTGGTGGACTATGCCGAGTACGGCGGTGCGCCCCTGCTCGGCCTCAAGGGCATCGCCATCGTGTGCCATGGCAAGTCCAACCCCAAGGCCATAAGCAGTGCGGTCAAGCTGGCCAACTCCTATATTGCCAAGGGTACCCAGCAGCGTCTGGTGGAAGCCATCAGCGCCAACGAAGAACTTTCCAGCTACGCTATGTCTCTGTAGTGCGGCTGCTTCCGCTGCTTTTCCTTTCTGGAAATCGGCGTGCGGGCCTTCGGGCCTGTGGAACGCATCCTTCCCCGGGGTGCGCTCTGCGAATCTCTTTTTGCGCACGGGGGCGGGCTCCCTGCCCCCGGCGTGTCAGTTCGCTCCTGCCTGCCCTTTGCGCGGGCAGGGCGCCTCTCAGCCGCTTCGCCCCTCTGAGGGAAATGCGCGGCTCCTCCTCAGGGCAATGCCGTCTGGCTCGTCCTGTCTTCAAAAGAGTGTTCCCCTCCGCTTCCTATCGGTTTTGGAGGGACATTCGGGCATCTCTATGAACCATCCCTGCTACATCTGCGGTCTCGGCTCTTCTGTCCCTTCTCGCGTGCTCACCAATGCTGACCTCGAGAAAATGGTGGAGACCTCCGACGAGTGGATCACCACGCGCACCGGCATCAAGGAGCGTCATATCCTCGACGACGACGCCAACGGTTCCGACTGCGGCGTGGAAGCCGCCCGCGCCGCGCTGAGCGAAGCCGGACTTGCCCCAGAAGACGTGACGCATCTCTTCGTCGCCACCTGCACGCCCGAGCATCTCAGCCCCAGCACGTCCTGCGTCATCGCAGGCAAGCTCGGCATCTCCGCTTCTTCCGGCCGCATGGGCCGCGTGATGTGCATGGACTTCAATGCCGCCTGCACCGGCTTCGTGTACGGGCTGGAGCTTGCCCGCGCCACTCTCGCCCTGCATCCTGAAGCCGTCGTCCTGCTCGTGGCCTGCGAGTCGCTGAGCCGCCGCACCAACTTCACCGACCGCGCCACCTGCGTGCTCTTCGGCGATGCCGCCGGGGCCGTGGTCCTGCGCTCCTCCTGCGAGAAGCCCCTGTGGAAGGTGGCCGACGTTTCGTGCGCCGCCGACGGCTCGCTCCGCGAACTCATCCAGATAGGCGGCGGCACCGACGCCCGCATCAAGGTTGGCGACAGCATCGGCCCCGAATGGTTCGTCTCCATGCAGGGCATGGCCGTGTTCAAGCACGCCGTGCGCAACATGGCCGAAGAGAGCCTGGGCCTGCTCGAGCGCAACGGCATGGGCTTCGAGGATGTGGATCTCTTCATCCCCCATCAGGCCAACCTGCGCATCATCAAAGCCGTGGGCGAACGCCTTGGGCTTGGAGAGGACAAGGTCTTCGCCAACGTGCAGCACTACGGGAACACCTCGGCCGCCACACTCCCCCTGGCCATGGCCGATGCCCGCAAGTCGGGCCGCCTCGAACCCGGGCAGAAGGTCCTGCTCACCAGCTTCGGCAGCGGCATGACCTGGGGTTCCGCGCTTCTTGCCTAAGTTTCTCCGTTGTCATTTTTGCTGAATGCGCTTATCATCCCCTCATTCAGGAGCGTGTCATGAGCGAGCTTACTCCTACCGCCGTCGTCACCGGCGGCTCCCGCGGCATCGGGCGCACCATAGCCCTCACCCTTGCTGCGGCCGGCTACCAGATCTTCTTCACCTATGTGAGCCGTCCTGAAGCGGCCGACGCCGTCGTTGCCGAGATAGAGGCCGCAGGCGGCTCTGCCCGCGCCTTCCGCGTGGACTCTGCCGACGCCGAGCAGGTGGCCGCCTTCTTCGCCGACGAGGTGAAGGGCAAGGTCGAACTCTCCGTGCTGGTGAACAATGCCGGCATCACCCGCGACGGCCTCGTGCTCCGCATGAAGGACGAGGACTTCGACAGCGTGCTTGGCACTAACCTGCGCGGAGCCTTCCTGTTCCTGCGCGAAGCCGCCAAGATCATGGCCCGCCAGCGCCACGGCCGCATCATCAACATTTCTTCCGTGGTCGGGCAGATGGGCAACCCCGGCCAGATAAACTACTCCGCCGCCAAGGCCGGCCTCATCGGCATGACCAAGTCCGCCGCCAAGGAACTCGGCGGCCGCTCCATCACTGTGAACGCAGTGGCCCCCGGCTTCATCGAGACCGACATGACCGCCGCGCTCACCGAAGAGCAGAAGAAAGCCTATGCCGGCGCCATCCCCCTCGGCCGCCTCGGCTCCGCCCAGGACATCGCCGATGCCGTGGCCTTCCTTGCTTCCGACAAGGCCTCGTACATCACCGGTCAGGTCATCGCCGTCAACGGCGGCCTGTACTGCTAGGAATTTCGGCCCGCCAGCCCTGCACGAGCCGCGGGGCTGGCGAAAGCCTCTTATCAAGGATCGACCGGGAACTCCTCAGGCCCCGGCCCAAGGAAAACCAAAAACACCCTCTGGAGGGAATCATGTCCATCGAAGCCAAAATCAAGCAGATCGTTGCCGAACAGCTCCGCCTCACTGAAGAAGAAGTCACCCCCGAAGCTTCCTTCATCGAAGACCTCGGCGCCGACTCCCTTGACCTCACCGAGCTCATCATGGCTTTCGAAGAAGCCTTCGGCGTTGAGATCGCTGACGAAGACGCTCAGAAGATCCTCAAGGTGAAGGACGCCATCGCCTACGTGCAGAGCAAGCAGGCCTAAGCTTTCCCTGCTTCGTCATAGTATGCCGGGGAGCTAGGGCTTCCCGGCATCTTAGTGTGCCATGCAGCCTGTCCTTATTAAAGGACGCCTCAGCCCGGCAAGCCGCCCGCAGGAAGGAGAGGTCCTTCGGTACGGCCTGTCTGTCTGCGTTCTGAGCGGAGCGCAGCATGCAGACCCGGCCCGCCGGGAGAGCATCCCAAGCAAAACGGAGACATCCGAGTGGAACGCAAACGTATCGTCATCACCGGCCTTTCGGCCATCACCCCGCTGGGCAACGACATCGAGACCAGCTGGGAAGCCCTTCTTGCCGGCAAGTCCGGCATCGGCCCCATCACGCTGTTCGACTCCACCGATTATCCCACTCATATCGCGGGCGAAGTCAAGAATTTCGATCCTGAAGCCTACATCAATCCCAAGGAATGCCGGAAGATGGACCGCTTCAGCCAGTTCGCCGTGTGCGCCTCCATCGACCTCATGAAGGATGCCGGCCTCGTCATCGACGAGAACAACGCCCATCGCATCGGCGTGGTGCTGGGCGTGGGCCTCGGCGGCCTCAAGACCCTTGAGGATTTCCATGAGAAGCTGCGCACCGCCGGTCCCCGCCGCGTGTCGCCTTTCTACATCCCCATGGTCATCGCCAACATGGCCCCCGGCCTCGTTGCCATCGAAACCGGAGCCAAGGGCATCAACGTGGTGTCCACCAGTGCCTGCGCTTCCGCCCTGCACGCCATCGGCTGCGCCTATGACCAGCTCGTGCTCGGCCGTGCCGACGCCATCATCACCGGCGGCGCCGAAGCCACCATCTGCGGCATGGGCATTTCCGGCTTCACTTCCATGAAGGCCCTGTGCACCAAGTACCAGGACGAGCCCGAAAAGGCTTCCCGCCCCTTCGATTCCGATCGTTCCGGCTTCGTCATGGGCGAAGGCGCCGGCCTGCTCATGCTCGAGACCCTCGAACACGCCAAGGCCCGCGGCGCCAGGATCTACGCCGAAGTGCTCGGCTTCGGCGCCTCCGACGACGCCAACCATATGGTGGCCCCCCTCGAATCCGGCGCCGGCATGGTCGCCTGCATCAAGGCCGCCCTTGCTGATGCCGGGGTGGAAGCCGGCCTCATCGACTATGTGAGCGCGCACGGCACCTCCACCCATGCCAACGACTCCGCCGAGACCAAGGCCCTGCACGCCGTGTTCGGCGAACACGCCAAGGACCTCGCCATCACCGGCGTGAAGTCCCAGATCGGCCATCTGCTCGGCGCTTCCGGCGGCGTGTCCAGCATCTTCGCCGCCCTCACCCTGCAGAGCGGCATGGTGCCCGGCACCATCAACCTTGAGAACCCCGACCCCGAGTGCGACCTCAACTACATGGCAGAGGGCACTAAGAAGCTCGACCCGAAGTACGCCATCGTCAACGCCCTCGGCTTTGGCGGCACGAACGGCTGCCTGGTGCTGAAGAAGTACGAGGACTAGTTCCTGCGCCGGAACATCTCCACTGACAAGGGCCGGGAAACCGGCCCTCGCCTTATCCACAGATTATCCCAGAGGTCTGTACCATGCACGAACTCCTCCTGCGCGACCCTGCCGTCGCCGATGCTATCTGGAAGGAATCCCGCCGTCAGGTCAGCAAGCTTGAACTGATCGCCTCCGAGAACTTCGTCTCTGCCGCTGTGCGCGAGGCGCAGGGCTCCGTCATGACCCACAAGTATGCCGAAGGCTACCCGTCCAAGCGTTACTACGGCGGCTGTGAGTTCGTGGACGTGGTGGAAGACCTCGCCCGCGACCGCGCCAAGGAGATCTTCGGCTGCGACTTCGCCAACGTCCAGCCCCACGCCGGCAGTCAGGCCAACATGGCCGCCTACATGGCACTCGTGAAGCCCGGCGACACCATTCTCGGCATGGATCTCTCCCATGGCGGCCACCTCACCCACGGCAGCCCTGTGAACTTCTCCGGCCGCACCTATAATTTCGTTGCCTACGGCGTGGACCGCGAGAGCGGCCAGCTCGACTACGACGCCGTGGAGAAGGCCGCAGAGGAATGCCGCCCCGCGCTCATCGTGGCCGGCGCCAGCGCCTATTCCCGCACGCTCGATTTCCCCCGCTTCCGTGCCATCGCCGACAAGGTGGGCGCGAAGCTCATGGTGGACATGGCCCACATCGCCGGCCTCGTGGCTGGCGGCCAGCACATTTCTCCCGTGCCTTACGCCGATATCGTGACCACCACCACGCACAAGACCCTGCGCGGCCCCCGCGGCGGCATGATACTTTCCGCCCGCGGCGAAGAGTACGCCAAGCCTGTGAACAGCGCCATCTTCCCCGGCATGCAGGGCGGCCCGCTCATGCACGTCATCGCGGCCAAGGCCGTGGCCTTCGGCGAAGCTCTGCGCCCCGAGTTCAAGGACTATCAGGCTCAGGTGGTGAAGAATGCCAAGGTGCTGGCCCAGTGCCTCGCCGATGCCGGCTACGACCTCGTTTCCGGCGGCACGGACAATCACCTCATGCTCCTCGACCTCTCGAAGCGCGACATCACCGGCAAGGACGCCGAGCACGCCCTCGACCTCGCCGGCATCACGGCCAACAAGAACACCGTGCCCTTCGAGACCCGCTCCCCCTTCGTCACTTCCGGCGTTCGCATCGGCACGGCCGCCCTCACCACGCGCGGCATGAAGGAAGGCGACATGCTCAAGGTGGGCGGCTGGATAGTGGATGTTCTCGGCAACGCCCGGAACGAGACCCGCCTCGGCGAGATCCGCGCCGACGTGGAGAAGTTCGCCAGCCAGTTCCCGCTCTTTGCGTGGTAAAAGCGTCCTGATGTCAAGGCAGGCCTCCGGCACGACGCCGGGAGCCTGCCTTTTCAAATGGCTCAGGAAGTGATAACAGTTCTCCCATACCCGGGAGGAGATATGTCTCAGGACAAGAGAGCCAGCTGGCCCCGCTATTTCATGGATATCGCCCACCTCGTGGCACAGCGTTCCACCTGCCTCCGCCGCAAGGTGGGGGCTATTGCCGTGCTCGACAGGCGCATACTGGCCACGGGCTACAACGGCGCGCCTTCCGGCGTTCCGCACTGCCTCGAAGCGGGGTGCCTTCGCCAGCAGATGGGCATACCCTCCGGCCAGCGTCACGAGATATGCCGCGGCATACACGCCGAGCAGAACGTCATCATACAGGCCGCCGTGCACGGCATTTCCCTGCGCGGGGCAGAGATATTCTGCACCACCCAGCCCTGCATCATCTGCGCCAAGATGCTCATCAACTGCGGCGTGAAGAAGATATGGATAGCCGAAGGCTACCCGGACGAGCTTTCCGAAAAGATGCTCGAAGAAGCCGGAGTACAGGTCGTGGTGCTTCCGTCTGACGAAGGGTCTGGGGAAGTTAGATCTGTCGAACAGTCCGCCTGCGCCTGTGGGCCGTCCTGCTCCTGCGGAGGCAAGGCATGAGCGACATCTCCAAGCATGAAGCCTTCATGCGCCGCGCCATAGAGCTGGCCGAACGCGGCCGCTGGCGCACCGCACCCAACCCCACAGTGGGCGCAGTCCTGGTGCGCGACGGCGAGATAGTCGCCGAAGGCTGGCATCAGGTCTGCGGGCAGGCCCATGCCGAAGTGAACTGCCTGCGCGACGCCGCCGAGAAGGGCATAGACACCGCAGGCTGCGACATGTACGTCACGCTTGAGCCCTGCAACCATTTCGGCAAGACGCCTCCCTGCTCCCATGCCGTGCTGAAGGCTGGCGTGAAGCGCGTGTTCATCGGCATGCCCGATCTGAACGCCAAGGCCGCGGGCGGAGCGGAGTTCCTGCGCCAGAACGGCGTGGAAGTCGTCTCCGGGCTTCTCGAAGAGGAGTGCCGCGAGCTCGTGGCGGACTTCATCGTCTGGCAGACCACGCGCCGCCCCTATGTCATCCTGAAGATGGCATCCACGCTGGACGGGCGCATCTCCACCAAGTCCGGGCGTTCCCAGAAGATTTCCAACGACGCCTCCCATGCCGAGGTGCATCGCCTGCGCGAGAAGGTGGGCCTTGCGCGCGGCGCCGTGCTCGTGGGCGGCAATACCTTCGCCCTCGACGACCCTCGCCTCACGGCCCGCACCGATGCGGCGGAACGCCAGCCCCTTGCGGCTGTGCTCACCTCGCGCCTTCCTTCCGAGAACGGATGCGCCCTGATGCGCGAACGCGCCGCCGAGAGCGTGTTCTTCACCACGGAGGCCCAGGCCGCATCTCCTGCCGCCGCAGCCCTGCGAGCCAGGGGAGCGCGCGTTTACGGCGCAGGCAGCTCCGCCAAGCCTGCCGGGCAGGGCCTGCTCGATGTGGGGCAGGTGCTGGAGATACTCCGCACGGAAGAGAACTGCCTCTATGTGCTTTGCGAAGGGGGAGGCCGCACGGCCCTTTCCCTGCTCGAAGCCGGGCTCGTGGACGAATTCCATCTGCATATGGCCCCTGCCATCCTTGCCGACGACGAGGCTACGCCGCTCTTTTCCGGCCGCCATGCCGAGAGCATGGAAGACGCCCTGCGCATGAAGGCCGTTTCCGTTTCGCTCGCCGAGGGCGACGTGCACATCCGATTCCGAGCCATGAGAGGCTGATATGTTCACAGGACTGGTAGAAGGTCAGGGCCGCGTCACGGCCATGGAGAAAAGGGGAGGGGACCTGCTCTTCCGCTTCCATCCGCTTTTTGCTTTCGATAAGCCGGAGATAGGCGAATCCGTGGCCTGCAACGGCGTATGCCTCACCGTGGAGAAATGGCTCCCCGCGGGGCCGGAATTCACGGCCTTCGCCTCTGCCGAGACGGCTTCCTGCACCAACCTCGGCGGCCTTCGCGTGGGCTCTCTGGTGAACATGGAACGCGCCATGCAGATGGGCGACCGCTTCGGCGGGCATATCGTGAGCGGGCATGTGGACTGCGTGGCCCATGTGGAGAGCATGACGGAAGTGGGCGGTTCGCGCCGCATGCGCATGGCTTTCGATGCGCAGTGGAGCGGCGAGGTGGTGCCCAAGGGCTCCGTCACGCTGGACGGCATAAGCCTTACGGTGAACCGCTGCGGCGCGGGCTGGCTCGAGGTGAACATCATCCCGGAAACGTGGCGTGTCACCACCGCCGCCAGCTGGAAGCCCGGCGCGGCTGTGAACATGGAGACGGACGTCATCGCCAAGTATGTGAAGAACCTGCTCCAGCCTTATGCCGGAGGGGCGGGGCAGGGCGGCGCGCCGGCGCAGGAAAAGCCTGCCGAAAGCCGCGTGACCATGGATTTCCTGCTCAAGAACGGCTTCGGCCTGTAGGGCAGATGCATCTTTCAGGGCTTTTCGCGTTCAAATACGCGGAAAGTCCTGCCTTTGCGCTTAACGGATGCTGAAAATGCTTGGCATCTGCCTCGTTTTGCGCGAAGATATCCGCGCGCGTGAGCATGGGGAGGGAATGGCGACTCAAAACGCCGAGAATTTTTCCCCGTCCCGCGCCTCCTAGCTGAGAAAAAAGGGCTTCGGCCCATAACTGTATGAGGAACCTATGTATTCCGTGAAGACCATCGAAGGGCAGCTCAATGCCCAGGGACTGAAGATCGCCATCGTCGCGTCCCGCTTCAACGATTTCGTGGTCGGCCGCCTCATCGACGGCGCCATCGACTACCTCGTGCGCCACGGCGCTTCTCTGGACGACATCACTGTCATCCGCGTCCCCGGAGCCTATGAGCTGCCCCTCGTGTGCAAGAAGCTGGCCGCCTTCTCCCAGTACAGCGGCATCATCGCCCTTGGCACGGTCATCCGCGGCAGCACTCCCCACTTCGACTATGTGTGCGCCGAAGCCTCCAAGGGCATCGCGCAGATATCCCTGCAGACCGGCCTGCCCATCGGCTTCGGCCTGCTCACCTGCGATAATCTGGAACAGGCCATCGAGCGCGCCGGCGCACATGTGGGCAACAAGGGCTCCGAAGCCGCTGCCGCCGTCCTCGAGACCATCCGCGTCATGGAGCAGATCTGATGGCTGTGAAAGAACCTTCCCGCCGCGCTCATCGTCAGCTTGCCTTCCAGGCCCTCTATGGTCAGGAATTCCTCGACTGCAACACCGTTGAAGACCTCAAGAAGGCCTTCCTTTCCGTGCCCCGCCAGGAAGATGCCCCTGAAGCCGAAGAACCTTCCGGCTTCGCATGGGAGCTGGTGCTCGGCGTGTGGCAGCACCGCAGGGAACTCGATGCCGTCATCGAGAAGTTCGCCCGCAACTGGCGGCTCGACCGTGTGGGCCGCGTGGAGCTGAACCTCCTGCGCCTCGGCGTGTATGAGATGCTCTACCGCGCCGACGTGCCCTGCAAGGTATCCATGAACGAGGCCCTCGAACTCGACAAGCAGTACGGCGACGCCCGCTCCCACACCTTCGTGAACGGCATACTCGACGCTGTGAGCAAAGCCCTGGAAAAGGGCGAGCTCAAGGCCCGCGGCTAGTCCCCCTCTGATGCAAGCGGGCCTCGGCCCGAACTTCCAAGGATTCATAGAAATGGCACTTTCCTCTCGTTACGAACCGCATGCTCTGGAAGAGAAGTGGCAGAAGATCTGGGCCGAGAAGGGCTCCTTCGACTGCGATGTGGATTCCTCCAAGCCCAAGTATTTCCTCATGGAGATGTTCCCCTATCCTTCGGGCAACATCCACATGGGCCATGTGCGCAACTACTCCATCGGCGACGTCATGGCCCGCTTCCGCCGCCTGCAGGGCTACAACGTCCTTCATCCCATCGGCTGGGACGCCTTCGGCCTCCCCGCTGAGAATGCCGCCATCAAGAACAACACCCACCCCGGCAAGTGGACCTACGCCAACATCGCCAACATGCGCACCCAGCTGCAGCGCATGGGCTACTCCTACGACTGGCGCCGCGAAGTGGCCACCTGCCGCCCCGAATATTACCGCTGGGAACAGGAATTCTTCCTGAAGTGCCTTGAAAAGGGCCTGGTCTACCGCAAGAAGGCCGCCCAGAACTGGTGCCCCAGCTGCCACACCGTTCTCGCCAACGAGCAGGTCATCGACGGCAAGTGCTGGCGCTGCGACTCCAACGTGGAGCAGAAGGACCTCACCCAGTGGTTCTTCCGCATCACCGCCTATGCCGACGAGCTCCTCGCCGACCTCAAGAAGCTGGAAGCCGGCTGGCCCGCCCGCGTCCTCACCATGCAGAACAACTGGATTGGCCGTTCCACCGGCGCCGAGATCGCCTTCAAGCTCGAAGGTGCTGAAGACGTTGAGATCCGCGTCTTCTCCACCCGCGCCGACACTCTCTTCGGCGTCACCTTCATGACCCTCGCCCCTGAGCACCCCCTTGCGGAACAGCTCATCGCCGGCCGTGAGAACGAAGAAGAGATCCGCGCCTTCATCGAGAAGACCCGCAACATGGACCGCCTCGACCGCCAGTCCGAGACCCTTGAGAAGGAAGGCGTGTTCACTGGCGCCTACTGCATCAACCCCTTCACCGGCGACCGCGTGCCCGTGTGGCTCGGCAACTTCGTGCTTGCCGAATACGGCACCGGTGCGGTCATGGCCGTGCCCGCCCACGACCAGCGCGACTTCGAGTTCGCCAAGAAGTACGGCATCGACCTCAAGGTGGTCGTCAGCCCCGAAGGCCAGGAGCTCGACCCCGCCCAGATGACCGAAGCCTACACCGAGCCCGGCTTCCTCGTGAATTCCGGCGAGTTCACCGGCATGCCCAACGTGGAAGGCAAGGAAGCCATCACGAAGAAGCTGGACGAGACCGGCAAGGGCCGCGCCACCGTGAACTACCGCCTGCGCGACTGGAACCTTTCCCGCCAGCGTTACTGGGGCGCCCCCATCCCCGTGGTGTACTGCGAGAAGTGCGGCGTGCAGCCTGTGAAGCAGGAAGATCTGCCCGTGCTGCTCCCCCTCGACGTGAAGACCTGCGAGGACGGCCGTTCTCCCCTGCCCGACACTCCTTCCTTCGTGGAGACCACCTGCCCCTGCTGCGGCGGCCCTGCCCGTCGTGAGACCGATACCATGGACACCTTCGTGGAGTCCTCCTGGTATTTCGCCCGCTACACTGCCGCCCGCAAGGAAGACGGCGCCTTCGACATGGAGGCCCTCAAGTACTTCATGCCTGTGGACCAGTACATCGGCGGCGTGGAACACGCCATCCTGCACCTGCTCTACAGCCGCTTCTTCACCAAGATGCTCCGCGACTTCGGCTACTTCCCCGCCGACCTCGACGAGCCCTTCAAGAACCTGCTCACGCAGGGCATGGTTCTCCTCGGCGGCAGCAAGATGTCCAAGTCCAAGGGCAACATCGTCGATCCCGACGCCATGGTGAAACGCTTCGGCGCCGACACCGTGCGCCTCTTCTGCCTCTTCGCCGCTCCGCCGGAACGCGACTTCGACTGGAGCGACGCCGGCATCGAAGGCTCCTTCCGCTTCGTGAGCCGCGTGTGGCGCATGTTCGCGGAAATGCAGGATATCCTGAAGCCCGTGGCCGCCTGCTCCGACCTTTCCGAAACTTCGGACGCCGCCATCCGCGACCTTCGCCGCTGGGAACACTCCACCGCTAAGAAGGTGGGTGAAGACATCGCCGAGCGCAACCAGTTCAACACGGCCATCGCCGCCATCATGGAACTGTGCAACGCTGTGAACCAGCACCGCGAAGCCCTTTCCGCCACGGAAGAAGGCCGCATGGCCCTTTCCTCCGCCATGTCCACCATCCTGGTCATGCTCTGCCCCTTCACTCCCCATATGTGCGAGGAAGTGTGGCAGGCCCTCGGCCATGAGGACAGCATGGACGACGTGCGCTGGCCCGAATGGAACGAAGAAGCCCTGAAGCGCGACGTCGTCACCATCGTGGTGCAGGTGAACGGCAAGCTGCGCGGCAAGGTGGAAGTGCCTGCCGGCAGTGCCAACGACGTAGTGGAACAGGCCGCTCTGGCCGAACCTTCCGTCCAGAACCACATCGAGGGCAAGGCTGTCCGCAAGGTCATCGTCGTGCCCGGCAAGCTTGTGAACGTGGTGGTCGGCTAAGACCGCTCAAAATACGCCCGGCTTCCTTTCGGGGAGGCCGGGCCTCTCTGCCCTTTCCTGCGTCTGCCGGCAGGGGCAGGGCGAATCTCCGGCCTTGCGGCCATGGTGATCTGATGAAGAAACTGACCTTCGGAAACTGGAAAGGGCTCGTTGCGGCGTCTCTGTGCTGTGTGGGCCTCTTTGTCGGCGGCTGCGGCTACCAGATGGACGGATTCAGCTCCGCTTCCAGCCGCGCCCACAGTGTGCTCGGCAGCGGAAACAGCACTATCAAGTTCGATAAGGTCGAACAGATCACCCTGTTCCCCTGGGTCCAGTACTACACCCGCGGCGTTGTGCGCGATGAAGTGAACCTGCGCCGCCTTGCCCGCTGGGTGGACGACGGCAATGCCGACTACCTGCTCACTGTGAACATGACCGGCTTCAAGGTGCGTTCCTCTATTTCTAACCGCGTGGACAATACCCTGCTCAGCACGACGACTGTTGCCCTTGAGATGATAGTGCGCAGCGGGAAGACCGGCGCCGTGGTGTGGAAGTCCGGCCCTGTCACCTATAATGACAAGTTCGAAGTGGTAGATGAAGACAGCGCCGTGAGAGAAGGCATCAAGGAAGTCGTGCGCCGCACCCTCGACCTCATGCAGCAGGAATTCTAGCCCGGAGTTCCAGACATGGACAGGCCAGGCTTCTTCTTCTGCATCTGCCCCGATGCCGCTCTCCTGCGCAGCTGGATGGACAGCGAGCTCCTGCCGCCGCTCATGGCACAGGCAGGGCAGGGCGGCTCTTCTCTCATGGGCGGGCTCATGCCTGCCTCTTCTGCCGCGCCGGACATCCATACCTTCTGGGCCGATGAAGGGCTGGACCGCCGCTTCTGGGACGCCCTCACCCTGCTAGGCATGGACGGCCGCCAGCGCATACTCATCGTCCGGGGCGCGCATCAGCTCTCTGCCGAAGTGTGGAAAAAGCTTTCCTCCGCCCTTGCAACGCCCCGTCCCGGCGTTCTGCCCATATTCTGCATGGAATGCCCGTGGGAAAAGGGCCAGCCCAAGCTTCCCGCGCACATTGCCAAGCTCAAGTGCCTTGCCTTTGCCGAGAAGCAGAAGTGGCAGTGGCGTTCCCCCGGCCTTGAAGCCCGCACGCTCCGCCAGCATGTCCAGCGGGAAGCAGCCGCCCTCGGCCTGCGCATGGCTCCGGATGCGCTCAACGCCCTTGCCGAGATGCTCATCCCCGACGCCTCGGCTGTGCGCGGTGTTCTGGAACAGCTTTCCCTTGCTTCGCAGGACGGCTCCGTCGATGTTTCCCTCGTTCGGCAGATGACGGAGTTCACGCCCGATGCCGTGATCTTCGACTTCATCCGCCAGCTTGAGAACGGCAATGCCCGTGCGGTGTGGAAAACGCTCCTGCGCGAAGGCGACGGCGGCGAATCCCTTCTTTTCCCCCTGCTTACGCTCATGGCGCGCGAAGCTCGCATGCTCTGGCAGATGAACGCCGGGGAGAAAGTCTTCGTCCCGCAGCATGTGGAAGCCGAGAAGCGGCGCCTTGCCTCCAAGCTCGGCCCTGCCGGGCTTTCCGCCGTGCTCGAAGCTCTTGCCGCCGCAGAGTTCTCCGTGAAGAGCGGTGCGCGTTCCCCGCTCCAGGCCATGGAATCTCTTGTGGCCCAGCTGACGCTCATCTTTGGGGCTCGCTCCTGATCAGGCTCTGCCAGAACTGCCTTTGCCATGTGCGCGAAAAGAAACAGCCTCCTTTCTGAACAGCCGGCCTGCCCCGCCGTCCCCTCCGATGCCGAGCTTCGTGCCGGTCACCGCGCCCGCCTCAGGAAGCGTTTCCTTCAGGATCCTTCTGCTCTTCCCGACTATGAGATCCTTGAACTCCTGCTCGGCCATGTCTATCTGAGGCGCGACAATAAGCTGCTTGCCAAGAGGATACTCGCCCGCTTCGGGAGCATTGGCGATTTTCTGGCCGCTTCCAATGCGGAACGCCGCCTTGTGGAGGGCTGCGGCGAGCCCGTCGATTCGGCCTGCGCTCTCATTCGGGAAATCATTGCCCGCTCCGCACAAAGCACCGTACAAAAGAAGCAGAGCCTGGACATGCACGACGTCATCCATCTGGGGCTCGAAAGGCTCCGGCTGAGTTCCGATGAGGAAGTGTGGACCATACTGCTGGACAAACAGAACAGACTGCTTACCTATAACAAAGTACGCCACGGCAGTTTCGACCGTGTTGCCCTGGACCCTCTGGAGATCGTTCAGCTCATGCTGCAGCATAAGGCGAGTTCGCTCGTGCTCATGCACAACCATCCCGGCGGTTCGTTCAGGCCTTCCCTTTTCGACAGGGAACTGACCGGGCGTATCGACGCCGCGCTGAAGCATCTGGGCCTGCATATGCATGACCATATCATCATCACTCCAGAAAACTGCTTCAGCATCAAGCTCGACCGCTGTCTGGATATTCAGCGTTCGTAAACACGTCACCGCTGAAGCAGGGCGGGGCTTTCCCGCCGCGAGGAAACGATGAGTCATTCCCATAAGATAAATAATGATATGCCGAACGCCTCCGAAGCCGAGGCGAAGGACGTCATGCAGTCTGCAGAATTCGAACAGTCGAACTCTGATGACGCTGGCGAGGCGTCCCGGCGCGGGCAGAGCGACGAGGGGATCCCAGCCGCTCCCGGAGGAGCGGAAGGGGCCGAACCCGAATCCGGAAGCGAGGAAGGCGGCGGGCCTGAAAAGCCTGAAGAAGGCGTGGCCGAAGCCGCCGAAGCCCTCCGTGCCCTTCAGGCTCTGGAATCCGTGCTGAAGGATTCGGCCGGAGGAGGGCGCGCCGCCCGCGAGCGCGACATCCCTTCCGTGCTTCCCGTGCTTCCCTTGCGCGACATCGTGGTCTTCAATTCCATGATCATCCCGCTGTTCGAGAACCGCGAAAAGGGCATGGAAACCATAGAGCGTGCCCTGAACGGCAGCCGCTATCTCCTGCTCTGCGCCCAGCGCGACGCCGACGCCGAAGACCCGGCTCCTTCAGACCTTTACGAGGTCGGCTCCGTGGTCATGATACTGCGCATGATAAAGATGGCCGACGGGCAGGTGAAGCTCCTCGTGCAGGGCCTTGCCCGCGCCCATGTGGACGAGTTCGACATGAGCGGCCCTATCCTCATGGCCCGCGTGAGCGTGCTCGAGGAAGAGCGCGCTGCGAGCTCCGAAGTCTCCGACGTGGAGGTCGAGGCCATGATGCGCTTCGCCCGCGAGCAGAGCGAGCACATACTCCAGCTGCGCGGCCTGCCTTCCGGCGAGATCATGGGCGTGCTGAAAGGCGTGGACGAGCCCGGCCGCCTTGCCGACATCATTGCTGCCAACATGCGCCTTTCCGTGCCGGACGGGCAAAGCCTGCTCGAATGCCTCGACCCTGTGGAACGCCTGCGCATGGTGAACACGCATCTCCTGCGCGAGGTGGAAGTGGCCACTATGCAGGCCCGCATCCAGAGCATGGCCCGCGAAGGCATGGACAAGGCGCAGAAGGATTATTTCCTGCGCGAACAGCTCAAGGCCATCCATCGCGAGCTTGGCGACGGGCAGGGCGAAGAGAGCGAAATGGACACCCTGAAGGCCGCGCTCGACAAGGCCGGGCTCCCGCCCCATGCCCGCAAGGAAGCCGACAAGCAGCTCCGCCGCCTTTCCGGCATGCACAGCGATTCTTCCGAGGCCAACGTGGTGCGCACCTATCTCGATCTGCTGGCCGAACTGCCGTGGAAGAAGCTCTCGCGCGACAGGCTGGATATCGTGAAGGCATCCGCCATCCTCGATGAGGACCATTTCGGCCTCGACAAAGTCAAGGACCGCATCCTCGAATTCCTCAGCGTGCGCAAGCTGAACCCCGATTCCAAGGGACAGGTCCTCTGCTTCGTCGGCCCTCCCGGCGTGGGCAAGACCTCGCTGGGCCGCTCCATAGCCCGCGCCCTCGGACGCAAGTTCCAGCGTCTCTCCCTTGGCGGCATGCGCGATGAGGCGGAGATACGCGGTCATCGCCGCACCTATATCGGTGCCATGCCGGGCCGCATCATTCAGGCCATACGTCAGGCCGGCACCCGGAACCCCGTCATCGTTCTCGATGAGATAGACAAGCTGGGCAGCGACTTCAGGGGCGATCCTTCTTCCGCGCTCCTTGAAGCCCTCGACCCTGAGCAGAACTCCCATTTCAGCGACCATTATCTGAACCTTGAGTTCGACCTCTCCAAGGTGCTCTTCATCTGCACGGCCAACCAGCTGGACACCATTCCTGCCGCGCTTCTGGACCGCCTCGAAGTCATCAGCCTTTCCGGCTACACGGAGCAGGAGAAGCTGGCCATTGCGGGCCGCTACCTCGTGCCGCGCCAGACTTCGGCCAACGGCCTCAAGGAAGGCGACGTCGTGTTCCGGGAGAACGCGCTTTCCCGGCTCATCCGCGGCTACACCCGCGAGGCCGGCCTGCGCAACCTTGAGCGGCAGATAGCCTCGGTGTGCCGCAAGCTGGCCCGCCGCAAGGCCGAAGGCGAGAAGCCGCCCTTCGTCGTGACTTCTGCCGTCGTCGGCAAGCTTCTCGGCGCGCCGCGCTTCCTCGACGAGGAGAAGGAAGCCGAACTCATGCCCGGCGTGGCCCTCGGTCTGGCATGGACGCAGGCCGGCGGCGAGGTGCTCCATGTGGAAGTGAGCACCATGCAGGGCAAGGGCGGCCTCCTGCTCACCGGCCAGCTAGGCGACGTGATGAAGGAATCCGCGCAGGCCGCCGTGACCTATGCTCGCTCCCATGCCGGGGAACTGGGCATAGACCCCGAGTTCTCGCAGAAGCTGGATATCCATATCCATGTGCCTGCCGGGGCAACGCCCAAGGACGGCCCCTCCGCTGGCGTCACGCTCGTGTCCGCCCTCGTCTCGGCCCTCACCGGGACTCCCGTGCGGAGCGATACCTGCATGACCGGCGAGATAACCCTGCGAGGCCGCGTCCTCCCTGTGGGCGGCATCAAGGAAAAGATACTCGGCGCGGTGGCGCACGGCCTCAAGCGTGCCGTCATCCCCAGCCAGAACGCCAAAGACCTTGAGGATATCCCCGCCGACCTGCGCCGCCGCATCGACATCCATACCGTCGATACCATAGGCGAACTTTTGTCGCTGGTTTTGGAAGGGAAGAAGGATTGATCCAGGAGGGGGAGAGGGAAAATTTCGAGAAATTGTTCCCTCTCCCCCTCCTGACCTCCCCCTCTCCCTTCAAAGCTTTTTATTTGCGGGCACAGGCGGGAAGTTTTTGTTTGA
The DNA here is from genome assembly GCA_017411945.1 of Mailhella sp. Lineage (GTDB taxonomy): Bacteria > Desulfobacterota > Desulfovibrionia > Desulfovibrionales > Desulfovibrionaceae > Mailhella. Next base: position 10,539 of record JAFQPD010000131.1, on the reverse strand, counting down.
AGAGAAGCCGTTCCCTCGGGAGCGGCTTTCTGCTTAAGATGAAGGGATGCGGAATGGACACCTCTGGGCTTTTTGAGGGAAAAGGAGTAGAAGGGCAGAGAAGGAGAAATTATGTCTGAGCCCCTTTCGCCCCAACTCAAGACCACCATCGCCGGACTCTGGACGGGCAATCTCTTCGCGCCCTTCCTCGTGAGCGGCGTGGCGGCCATGCTTCCGGCCATAGGCGCGTCTCTCGAAGGTTCCGCCGTCGCGCTTTCTCTGGTCATGGTCTGCTACAATCTGGGGCAGGGCCTCTCCCATATGCTCAGCGGGCGCATCTGCGGCATGCTGGGCGTGAAGCGCGTACTGCTGGCCGGCGTTGCCCTGTTCTGCCTTTTCGGCGTGCTTCTTGCCATGGCCCGGAGCATGGCTTTCGCCATCGCTCTCCGTTTCGCGCAGGGGCTGGCGGCGGCTTCCATATCCTGCTGCGTCACCTCGCTCAGCGTCACCCTTGCTCCGCCGGAAAGGCGAGGGCAGATCATCAGCACTGTGGTCACGGCTGTCTATCTCGGCCTTGCCGTCGGCCCGCTGGTCTGCGGCGGGCTCACCGAACTCATCGGCTGGCGTTCGGTATTCTTCGCAGTGGCCTTTTTCGGAGCGGTGGATCTCTGGCTTCTGCGGCGCGTCATCCCTTCCCAGCCTCCCAGTGCGCCGGATCGCCCCTTCAATCTGCCGAATGCCGCTCTGGCCGTGGTCAGCCTTTCCCTCATCACCTTCGGCGCGACCTGCCATTTCCTGCATCCGGCCGTCATCTGGATGCTTCCTGCCGGCTTTTCCCTTCTCGCCGTTTTCGTGCGGCAGGAGCTGAGAAGCGGCAATCCCATCATGGAGCTTCGCGTCCTTGCCAAGGTGCGCGGCCTGCCCGGCGGCATGGCGGCCACGTTCATCAACTACGGGGCCATCATGGGCCTTTCGGTGTTCTTCTCCCTGTATCTCCAGCAGGTGCTCGGCCTGAACGCCTTTGCCGCGGGCTGTGTGATGATGACGCAGAGCTTCATGCAGATGGTTCTTTCCCCTGTGGCTGGCCGCCTTGCCGACCGTTTCGACGCCGTGCGCGTTTCGCTGTTCGGCATGGCCGGATGCGGAGCGAGCATACTCGCGCTCACGCTTCTGGATGCGCACAGCCCTGTGTGGCAGGTAGTGCTTCAGCAGGCCTGCCTCGGCACGGGCATAGCCTTCTTTGTCGCTCCGAACGTTTCGGCCACGCTGGGCAATGTCCCACAGGAATACATGCCCATGGCTTCGGGCCTGCTGGGATGCCTGCGCACGCTGGGCGGCCTGATGAGCCACATACTCATGGCGGGCATGATAGGCTTCTTCATGGGGCGAGCTTCCATAGATGCGGGCAATGCCGAAACGTTCCTCGAAGCCATGCGCTATACGCTTATCCTCTTCGGTTCGCTGAATTTGCTGGCTCTCTTCTTCGGCATACGGCGTTCTCGCCGTCTGAGCTGAATTTGTACGATATCGGCACAAGCTTTTCTTGCCCCCGGAGGGGGAACGCGCTATTATCGCATGTCAGCATACTTTTTTCACCTTTTGTAAGACTACGCCCTCAGGGCAAGGAGCATACATGGGATTTTTCGGTAAACTTTTCGGCGGCAAGTCGAACACCAGCAGCGACAGCAAACAGCAGCCCCAGCCCGCGCCCGTGCGCAACAATACTTCCAGCGACTCCGCTTCCGAGAGCGAAGGCCCGAAGTCGTCCTTCTACGGCCAGCACTTCGAGGGCCTTGGCGACGTGTGGAGCGCCTGCCTGCCCGGCGGCATCCAGGAGTTCATCGAAAAAGTGCAGGAAATGTTCCCCACGCTGAAGCCCTCCGGCCCTGTTATGCAGCGCAAGGACGGCAAGGCCGTGGTGCTCTGCACTTCCGAAACTTCCGGCGGCATGGCCGTGCACTGCAACGTTCTCATGACTCCCGGCACCGGCGAGGCTGATTTCGTGAACGGCTATCCTTCCCTTGCCGGCCTTCCCAACCCCTGCGTCATCGATCAGGCCCATATCTGGTCGAACCAGATCTCCGGCGTTGTCGCCGCCCGCTCTGCTGTGAACGGCGCTCCGCTGAACTTCTTCCTTTCCGGCTTCTTCCAGCATGTGCCCCAGCTCCAGTTCGGCGCCAGCGCACAGTTCTTCCTGTCCGGCCTTATCCTCGGCGTGCAGAAGCAGGACGAGACCGAGTTCACTCCTGAGGCCGGCACTCCCGCCTACGAGGCCATGCAGAAGAAGTTCCTTGAAGAGAACCCCGACAAGACTGCCGAAGACTTCGTGGCCCCTGCGGTCTCTTCCAAGGGTCATGGCGTGCTCCTTCCTTCTCCCGTGGTCGGCGTGTGGGTGTTCCAGGCTCCTGTGCTCGCCATAGAAAAGGTGGAGTTCCTCGGCCACAGCTTCCGCCGCATCGAGACCCGCATCGCCGGCGTGGGCGACCATGCCGTAGTGGCTTCCCTGTATGTGGGCGAACACATCCTCAAGGGCTACGAGCCTCAGGTGGGCGAAGACATCACCGGCACCGTGTGGCTGCAGGGCGAAATGGGCCTCGACCCTGAGCTCATCGCCAAGTACAGCAAGGAATCCGAAGAGCTCCGCGCCGCCGCCGAGGCCGAGGAACAGAGCTCCGGCCCTGCCATGCAGTAAGGCCGCATAGCACACTCATCTGGCTAAAAAGAAAGGCCGTCCGATTTTCGGGCGGCCTTTTGTCGTACCAGATAGAAGTCTTTGGAAGGGAGGGGGTACGGGGGAGGGAGCACCTTTCTACAGAAAGGTGGCCCTCCCCCGGAAACACAACTACCTCTCCCTCAGCCGGGGGTCGAGCATGTCGCGGAGGGATTCGCCGAGGAGGTTGTAGCCGAGAACGGTGACGAGAATGGCGAGTCCGGGCCAGAGCGAGAGCCAGGGGGCTATTTCCAGCACGTTCTTGCCTTCCATGAGCATATTGCCCCAGCTGGCGTCGGGCGGCTGTACGCCGAGGCCGAGGAAGCTGAGCGAGGATTCCACGAGTATGGCGCCTGCCACGCCGAGAGTGGCGGAAACGAGCACAGGGGCGAGGGCATTGGGCAGTATGTGCACGAAGAGCAGGCGCGGGGAGGATGCGCCGGCCAGCTTCGACGCGGCGATGAAGTCGCGTTCGCGCAGGGAGAGCGTTTCGGCTCGCACAAGGCGGGCCACGCCCATCCACGAGGTCAGGCCGATGACGATCATGATGTTGGTCAGGCTCGGTTCGAGGAAGGCGATGACCGCAAGGATGAGGAAGAAGGAAGGGAAGCAGAGCATGACGTCCACGCCGCGCATGATGAGCTCGTCGGTCCAGCCGCCGAAGTAGCCGGAGCTGAGGCCGAGGACTATGCCTATGGCCGTGGAAAGGCCCACTGCCACGAAGCCCACCCACAGCGAGACCCGCGCCCCGTAGAGCAGGCGGGAGAACACGTCGCGGCCGAGGGCGTCCGTGCCGAGGATATGCTCGGAGGAGGGCGGCATGAGGATATTGTCGAGGTCCAGCGCGGCAGGGTCGAAGGGGGCTATCCACGGGGCGAGCAGGGCAAGCGCGCTCATGAAGAGCACGATGGAGAGCCCGGCGAGGAACATGCCGTGGCGGCGCAGGTCGAGCTTCATGAGCGGCCTCCTTTCTGGGCCGAATGGCGTATGCGCGGGTCGGCAAGGCTGTAGCCGAGGTCGGCCAGCATGTTGCCAAGGAGCGTGAGCACCGCACCGAGAACGAGATTGCCCATGATGAGCGGGTAGTCGCGAGCCATGACGGCGGCATAGAAAAGCTGGCCGAGGCCGGGCAGGGCGAAGATGGTCTCGATGATGACGGAACCGCCGATGAGCCCCGGCACGGAGAGGCCCAGCATGGTGATGACGGGCAGGAGCGCGTTGCGCAGTGCGTGGCGGCCTATGACCTGAGAAGCGGGCAGGCCCTTGGCGCGCGCCGTGGTCATGTAGTCCTGCCGCAGGACTTCAAGCATGGAGGAGCGCAGGAAGCGCGACGTGCCCGCAATGCTCCCCACGAGGCCCACGAGTATGGGCAGGGCGAGATGCTTGGCGATGTCCCACGCTTTGCCGAGCGGCGAGAGCTGGGCATAGTCCATGCTGGTGAGGCCGGAAAGCGGCAGCCAGCCGAGGTCTATGCCGAACCAGAGCATGAGCAGGAGGGCCAGCCAGAAGCTGGGCATGGCGAAGCCGAGGAAGACAAGCACGGTGAGGGCGCGGTCGATGAAGGAGCCTCGCTTCACGGCAGAGACAATGCCCACCGGGATGGAGATGAGCAGGGTGAGCAGGAGCGAGATGACGTTCATGCCCACGGTGAGGGGCATGCGCTCCAGTATCTTGTCCATGACGGGGCGGGCGTCCGTGGAGAGGGACACGCCGAAGTCGAGGCAGGCAAGGCGTTTGAGCCAGCTCCAGTACTGCTCGAGGAGAGGGCGGTCGAGCCCGTAGAGCGCGTTCAGGCGTTCGCGCACCATGTCGCCGGCCAGCGGGTTCAGGCTGGTCTGCATGTCGGTGGGCGAGCCCGGCGCGAGATGGATGACGAAGAAGCTCACCAGAGTGATGCCCCAGAGCACGGCAAGCATCCACAGCGTTTTGCGGATGCCGCGCACGGCAAGGGCCTTCAGGCGGCTGGGCTCGCGTCCGAGGTTTTCGTTCTGCATCCTTCGTTCTCTCTAGGCTCAGGCCTGCGGGGCCATGGAGCCCTGGCTGATGTCGTGCTGCATCCATGCGGCAACGGCCTCGGCTTCCCTGTTCCATGCGGCAGTGTCGAGGCGCAGGGCGAGGAACTGGCGGAACATTTCGTCCAGCATGTCGAGGCCGAGGTCGATGAGGTACATCTTTTCGAGGAAGAGGCCTTCCGGGTCTTCGTCGCCGTCGTCGCGGGCCACCTTGGGCGTGCGCAGGGAATTGATGCTGAAGTCTTCGGCCTTGAGGCTGACCTGCCAGTCCATGCCGTCTTTCTCAAGGCGGACGAGGCAGCGCACCACCTGTTTGCCGGTGAGCAGGCCGAGGCGGGCTTCGCGCAGGGGAGAGAAGGAGCCGACCACGGTGGCGGTCTCCTGGTTCTCGCCTTCGCCGCCGCGCACCACGATGCGCTGTTCCATGGCCACGTTGAAGGGTTCGCCGTGATGCGCCTCGCCTTCCATGCGGAAGACGCTGCCGGTCTCGCTGCGGAACCAGAGCCAGGTGAGGAATTCCTGACCGAGGATAAGGTCGGTATTTTCGCCGATGTAGCCTATTTCTGCCATGGTGGGCCCCTTAGATGAACTTGGTGGACTGGACATCGTCCAGCTTTGCGGAAATTCCTTCGCCGAACATGGAAAGGGCCAGCGAGTAGGGCAGGAGCTGTTCGAGGCGCAGTTCGAAGGTGCGGGCGAAGAGGTCGAGGAACATCTCTATCATCTTGGTCTGGGTGGAAGCGAAGTATACGCGGCCGGTCTGCGTGTTCCATACCACCTGGAATTCGGCGGGAATGGGCAGGAAGCGGCCCATGAGGCGGAGCTTCACCTGTTCCTGCAGCTCCTTCTTCCGTTCGCGGCCTATGAACTTCTTGCCCAGTTCCTTGATGCGCTCTTCCTCGTCGCGCAGGGCGAGGCGCACATGCTTGCGGAGCACGGCGGGCGGGATGCGGCGGGTGTCGAGGCGCAGGGAGAAGGTGAGGAAATCGCCCTTTTCAGGAGGGGACTGCCGCCACTCGGTGTCGAGCATATCGTCGAAGTTCGTCCAGCCGAAGGCGCGTTCCTCGGCTATGTCGTCGATGTCGATGAAGGCGTACTGGCGGAGCTTCTCGGGGACGGAGGCCCAGAGGTCGGCAGGGATGTCGTCTATGATGCGGAAGCGGGTGAAGCTGGTAGATGCTTTCTGAAAACTCATGGGAAGTCCTTGTGAAAAGAGGAAATCGAGCCGCAGAAGTTTACGCTAAGCCGGGCCGGGGCGCAAGGCGAATAATGCGGCGGCCCATGGCGGGAGAAAAGAGAGAAGGGCCGGCTTCGGCGTTTCGGGGCGGCTTCATTCCTGCGGCGGGCGGCGTTCAAGGCGGCAGTGCAGCCCTTCGCAGCAGGGGCAGGGGGCGCCGTGGGCGAGACTGTCTATGATGCCGCAGTGCCCGTTTTCGCCGGAACAGGAGCCTCGAAGGGCCTGGAGGTGGGCTTTCAGCGTTTCGAGCGAGGCTATCTGCTCCTCGACCTTGGCGATATGCCGCTCCACGAGTTCGCCTATCCAGCCGCAGGAAGGGGCGGGGGAGTCGCGGAAGGCGAGAAGCTCGCGTATCTCGGCAAGGTTCATGCCGTGCTGGCGGCAGCGGCGTATGAAGTGCAGGCGTTCCACGTCCTCTTCGGAATAGAGCCTGTAGCCCGCTCCGGTGCGCTCGGGCTGGCGCAGGAGCCCTTCCTTCTCGTAGAAGCGGATGGTCACAGCCTGTGTGTCTGTGGCTTTGGCGAGTTCGCCTATCTTGAACGGCATGGCATCTCTCCTCATGTGAATGAGCCTAGAGTAGCTATAAGCTTGGCGGCGTCAAGTGCGGAAGGGGATAGGGGAACATTTTTCTGAAAAAGGCTTGACCTTATAGCCGCTATAGGGACTAGGCTGGCCCCATAATCTGTTTTCAGCAAGGAGTTTTCAGCATGGAAAAGGACAGCGCCCGCCCCTTCGGCCACAGCCTAGAAGCTTTCTCGCCGGAAAAGGCTGCGCCTCTCACGGCGGAGCCCGCGCCTGAGCAGGCCCGCGCCGGTTCCGGCCTGCTCACGGTGCAGTGTTCCTGCGGCTGCTGCGGAGTGCAGGAGAGCGCGGGGCATGGCCATGGAGCGGCCCCTCATCGGCACGGAACGCCGTGGAAGAAGCTCGCCGTGGCGGCCCTCCTTGCGCTGCTTTCCGAAATGGCGCATTTCGCGGAGCAGGGCGGCTTCCTTGCGTCGTGGGAGGTGCCTGGAGTGCTTCCTTTCGTCTTCGCCGTGGCGGCCATCGCCCTGAGCGGCGTGCAGACATTCAAGGCGGGCTGGCTTTCCATCCGGCGGCTCGACCTCAACATGGCCGCGCTCATGAGCGTGGCCGTCACGGGCGCGGTGCTCATCGGGCAGTTCCCGGAGGCCGCCATGGTGATGGCTCTGTTCAATATTTCCGAAGCCATAGAGGAACGAGTGCTGGAAAAGGCCCGCCGCTCCATAAAGGAGCTTCTGGCCCTTTCCCCGGAGAAGGCCACGGTGCGCCAGCCCGACGGTTCGTGGAAGGAAACGGAGAGCCGCCTCGTTCCCCTCGGCGCATTGGTGCGGGTGCGGCCCGGCGAGCGCATCGCTTTGGACGGCATCGTCCGAGAAGGTCATTCTGCCGTGGATCAGTCGCCCATCACCGGCGAGAGCATGCCTGTGGAAAAAGCGCAGGGAGACGCCGTGTTCGCCGGAACCATCAATGCTTCCGGGAGCTTCGACTTCGAAGTGACGGCCGCCGCTTCCAATACCGCGCTGGCCCGCATCATCCATGCTGTGGAAAAGGCGCAGGCCGGCCGCGCCCCCATACAGCGATTCGTGGACAGCTTCGCCCGCTGGTACACGCCCTGCATCTTTGCCGCCTCCGTGCTTCTCGCGCTCATTCCGCCGCTCTTCCTTGGCGCGGCATGGCTTTCTTCCATCTACACGGCTCTGGTGGTGCTTGTCATCGGCTGCCCCTGCGCTCTGGTCATATCCACTCCGGTGACTCTTGTGAGCGGGCTGGCGGCGGCCACGCGCCTCGGCATGCTGGTGAAGGGCGGAGCCTTCCTCGAACAGGGGCGGCTCCTGAGAGTGCTGGCATTGGACAAGACCGGAACGCTCACCTGCGGCAGGCCGAAGCTCACGGATGTCCTTCCGCTCGCGGGCACAGAAGTCGAGCGATCCCGCCTGCTCGCTCTGGCCGCAAGCCTGGCCTCGCGCTCCGATCATCCCGTTTCCCGCGCTCTTGCGGAAGCCCATGAAGGCGTTGCCTTTGCGGTGAACGGCTTCGAGGCCGTGCCGGGCAAGGGCATACAGGGGCAAGTGGAAGGCCGCCGACTGCGGCTTGGGAACCTTCGCCTGCTGCAAGGGCTTCTTTGCGGCGAGGAAGGCGAGGAGCTTTGCCGCCGCGCTTCGGAGCTGGAAGCGAAGGGGCGGACTGTGGTCGCTCTGGCGGATGAGAGCCGGGTTCTTGCCCTGTTCGCCGTGGCCGATGCCCTGCGCGAGAGCAGCGTGCAGGCCGTGCTCGAACTCCGCGGGCTTGGCGTCCGGACAGTGATGCTCACGGGCGACAACGAGGCCGCCGCACGAGCCATTGCGGAGCAGGCCGGCGTGGACGAGTTCCGCGCACGCCTCCTCCCCGAGGACAAGCTGTCCGTCATCGAAGCCTTGGCGGCTGAGGCCGGAAGCGGCCGTGGCAAGGTGGGCATGGCTGGCGACGGCATCAACGACGCTCCGGCCCTGGCCCGTGCCGACATAGGCTTCGCCATGGCGGGCTCCGGAACCGACACGGCCATGGAAACGGCAGACGTGGCCATCATGGACGACGACTTGCGCAAGCTGCCGCGCTTCGTGCGCCTTTCGCGCCGCGTTCACGGCATACTCATGCAGAACATAGCCCTTGTACTGGGCGTGAAGGCCCTGTTCTTCGGCCTCACCCTTGCCGGGCATACCTCCATGTGGATGGCGGTTTTCGCCGATGTGGGCGCCGCGCTCATGGTGGTGGGCAACGGCCTCAGGGCAGGGCGGCGATAAACATAGAAAAGGAGCATATCATGGAATTTCAGCAGATACGCGGCGCGACGAGCATTGTGACCTTTGGCGGCCTCCGCTTCCTCATCGACCCTTTCTTCGCTCCGAAAGGCAGCACTCCGGCCATTCCTTCTCCGTACAACGACTTCCCTAATCCTCTGGTCGAGCTCCCCCTTCCCGTGGAAGAGATAGTCAGGGCCGATGCCGTCATCGTCACGCATATGCATCACTTCGACCATTTCGACGAGCATGCCGCCCGCGCGCTCCCCAAGTCGCTTCCTGTTTTCGTGCAGAGCGAAAAGGAAGCTGCAGACATGGCCGCGCTCGGCTTCGAGAAGGTGACGCCGCTCAGCGACGACGGCGTCGATTTCGGCCCGGTGAGGCTGTACCGTACCGAAGCCCTGCACGGCGCAGGCGAACATTCCCGGCGCATGTACGAGGCGTTCGGCCTGCCCGGAGAGGCCAGCGGATGCGTGTTCAGGAGCGAGGGAGAACCCGTCTTCTACCTGGCGGGCGATACCGTGTGGTTCGAGGGCGTGGCCGAAGCTCTCGACCGTTTCCGCCCTGCCGTGGTTGCGCTGAATGCCGCATGGGCGCAGTTCCCGGACGGGACGCCCATCCTCATGGGGCCGGATGACATCGAAGCCACGGCAAAGCACGCCCCGGAAGCGCGTTTCATCGCCACGCATATGGATGCTGTGAACCATGCCCGCCTCGACCGTGCCGGACTTCGCGCCTTCCTGAAGGAGCGTGGGCTGGAAGAGCGTTTCAGCATTCCCGGAGACGGAGAATGCATGGCCTTCTCTTGAGAGGAGGCAGGGAGCCTGGCCTTTTCCGGCGGATCCGCAGAAAAGAGAATGCTTGAAGCAGAACTTTAATGTTTGCTTTGCGCGCCCTGCAGCCGGAATGGAACAGGGCGCGTTTTCCTTCGGCGCGTGTTTTTCGCGATCTGGATCCGGGCGAAAAGGCGGCCGGAGCGTGAAAGAGCGTTCTTTTCGTTATAATCTCCATGGTTGAACGGATTTCTTGCGTTTCCTTTCTCATCCTCAGCTTGGTATGGACGTGAAGGAGAAAAAGGAGTAACGTGTTCCTATTAGCACATGTTGAGAGAGTCGTTCTCTCGCAAGCCTTTCCAAGAACACGACCAGAACGGCCGTAGTGATCCAAAAGCCTCGTGAGGTGTTCATGAAAATCAGCCAAGTCGTCCTTCCTGTTGCCGGTTGGGGTACCCGTTCTCTTCCTGCCAGCAAGAATATCCCCAAGGAAATGCTCCCTGTCTTCAACAAGCCTGTCATCCAGTACGTTGTGGAAGAAGCCGTCCGTGCCGGTATCCAGGAAGTCATCTTCGTGACCAACCGCCATAAGAGTGTGGTGACCGACCACTTCGACCGCAATATCGAGCTTGAGGAACTGCTTGCCGAAGCCGGCAAGATCGAACAGCTCAAGGCCGTGCAGGAAGCCGCCAGCATGGTGGAAGTCATGGCTGTGCGCCAGAAGCAGCAGATGGGCCTCGGCCACGCCGTGGGCTGCGCCCGCTCCATGGTGCCGGACGACTACTTCGCCGTCATGGTTGGCGACGACTTCATCGTCGGCGACGATGCCGGCCTCATCCAGCTCGTGGAAGCCGCCAAGAAGTACAACATGCCCTGCATCGGCGTGATGGAAGTGCCTGCCGACAAGATAGACAAGTACGGCATGGTGGCCGGTGAAGAGATCGAAGACGGCGTGTACAAGATCACCGAAATGGTGGAAAAGCCCGCCCTCGGCACCATGGATTCCCGCCTCGCCATCGTGGGCCGCTAT
>JAFQPD010000130.1 GCA_017411945.1 Mailhella sp. | reverse complement strand
CGAGAAAGGTCCTTTTCCCCCTCCCCCGCCCCCCCACCCCCTTTTACCAAAGCTTTTTAATTAAGGAAAGTCGCGCCCGAAGCTCCCCGGCTAGGTAGGCGCGTTCTTCTCGAAGGAAGATCACTCGTCACGCAGTCCGGCGCGGCTCGGTGCTTCAGGCCGGAGGGCCGCCGAACTGCCTCGGCCGAAGCGCCCCGGAGAGACAGTCAGCCTCTGCTCAACGCGCGATACCTCGCCACCTAGCTCGCAAGCCGCGTGATGCTTCAGGTCGGAAGGCCCCCCACGCGGTAGGCGGCGTTCTTCTCAACGCTCAACAACTCGCTCCCTAGTCCGGCGCGGCGTGATGCTTTAGGTCGGAGGGCCCGCGAAGCGGTGCCCGACAGCCGAGCCGAAGCTAAGGGCCTCGGAAGCGCGAAGCGCGATGAGAGGCCCGTGCGAGCGACCGGAGGCGGCCGAAGGCCGTAGCCGTTAGGCACGCGAAACGAAGTGCGCGCGGGCCTTACGGATATCGACAGCAGCGATGGGCGGCGTCATCTGGTGGCCAAAAGCCAAGTGAAGCGATGGAACTCGCAGAAGCGCGAAAGCGCGGCGAGTTCCTAGCGAACGGCATCTCACGTTGCCTTTCTTCCTCACCCGCGCGAATGCACTTCCTTATCCGCCGGAGGCGCGAGCGGTAGCGAGCTGATAGCGAGTGGCCGCGCGAGCTCCGGCTTTGCCGGGCGAGCATGCGTTGCGGCCAACGAGCGGGGAAGGTAAAATCGGCAGATTTTCCAAGACTCTGGAAATCATTTCCTTTAATGCCCCAGCGCAGGCCGTATGCCTGATTAGAGGCCAAGGGCAAAGCCCGGCCTTAGAGGGCTTTGGGCAAGCAAACTCCCGCGCCACTCCCCAGCTCCCAAGAGGCGGACGCACTCGCAAGGGCGGCCGCCTTGAAGCCGTTTCGAGTCTCTTCCCCCCTTCCCCGAACCCCATCCCCCCATCTCCAAAACTTTTTATTTGCCTGACTTCTAAGAGTGCCAACGTTATTGGCGCTCTTTTTTTATGCCCCGCGCTTCCATGCCCCTGAAAAGCCCCTTCCCCGGCCTTCCCCCGCTTTGGCACGATTCTTGCTTTCTTCCAAGTATCCCTTGTCCTTGCCAACTTTTTATGCAAGGATAATGCCCAGCAAACTCAGGAGGCCGCCATGCCCGTCAATGTTGAGAATTTCCGTATCGCAGATTTCCAGCAGGCCCTCGACCATGTCGCCGACGACCAGAACGTAGTCCTCAAGGAAAACGGCTTCGAAGCCAAGGGCAAGGCCGGCGCCTTCTTCGCGGGCAAAACGGCCCGCCGCAACGCCGCCGAAGCCCTGTACCACGCCGTCAAGGCCCAGTACGGCGACACCGTGGCCGACACCCTCGCCCCCCAGCTCCGCGATTCCATGGTCAAGGGCAAGCCCCTCAGCGCCCGCACCGTGCGCACTGTTCTGGCCGACGCCCAGGAATTCCGGCAGGCCGTCCGCGATGCCAATGAAGTGGCCGTGCGCACCTTTGTGGAAGGCAACCGCGGTCAGGGCGACACCCGCAACATCGACGCCGCGCTCCACGACTTCGGCGTGCCCGAAGTCGACCAGCCCGCCATGAAGGAAGCCATACTGCACAGGCTTGGCGAAAGGGCCCTCGAAAGCACCCATATCCTTAGCTTTGCCGAACTCAGGGAGCTTTCCTCCGCCGTCACCTTCGAGGCCGTGCAGGATATGCCCGCACTTTTCCAAACCATGCAGGACGTGCATGCCGACCGCCTGAGCGCACAGCATGGCCTTGATGCCGGGCAGGCCGCCCAGATGCGCCAGCTCGTCCAGCTTGCCGCCGCCGAAGCCCGCAACGCCGCTCACGGCCAGATCCCGCTCACGCCCAGCGAGATATGCCGCGCCGCCAGCCGCGGCGAACTGCCCGGCCAGCAGGCCCTGCTCTTCGCCTTCGGCAAGGTCGACCACCCCGATGCCGGCGTGCGCGACGCCATGCTCCTCACCACCGAGGCCAGCCGCATCGACATGGCCCTTCTCTGCGGGCTCAGCCAGAATGGCGGCGGCATTTCCCTGAGCGTGCGCCTGCTGGAAGTACTGCCCGAAATGCGCCGCGTGCAGCCCGAAGGCCCGCTCAGCCGCGAAACGCAGTGGCAGGCCTGCTTCGGCGAAGCCCTGCCCGCCGACACGGCCGGCAAGGACACCGACCACTTCTATCGGGATATGATCATCAAGCTTGAGAACGATTTCGCCGCCCTGAAGCCCGGCGACCCCATAGCCGGATTCAACGGCTTGATGTACCTCAGCAACGGCCTCAGCACGGAAAAGTGCATGCAGTCCGTCATGGGGCCTGTGGCCCTCGATATGGGTGATTTCATCACCCAGCCCTCCCTCTACGCCCTGAGCCGCCTGCCCGACATGCCTGCCATCGAAAAGCAGATAGCCGGGGACATACACCGCCGCGGCACGCACAACGCCATCCAGGGCTTCTCGCCTGTCATCAGCTTCGGCGCGCCGGGCCAGCCCGTGCAGAGCGTACACATACGCGATACCTCCGGCCTCACCGAAGCCCAGAAGGCCGACTTCCGCGAGGGCAAGCCCAACCCCATTTCCGCCAGCCTCGTCCAGCACTGCCGCGAACTCTGCGGCGGCAACGAACTGCAGGCGCGAGTGCTGGCGATGGGTCTCACGCAGGCCGGCACCATGGCGACCCGCACGCTTTCCCCGGCCACAGGCGAGTTCAACAGCGAACACGCACCGCATCACATGGACGCACGCCGCAACGAGGACGGCTCCGTGACCCTGCGCATCTACACGCCCGACAGCTCCATGCTGACCGCCGACTACACCTATACCATACAGCCCAACGGCGAGAACCGCCTCACGGACTTCCACATGCACGGCCTGCACAATGACCCGCGCTTCCTCGCCATGCCGGAACGCTCGCAGGCCGCCCTGCTGGAAGGCATGGCCACTGTGCGCGCCAGAATACCGCAGGCTCTGGAACAGCAGGCCGCCCTTGTGCGCCTGAGGAACGACTTCTTCGGCATCATGCCGGAGACCTACGATATCAACGTGGGCATGCAGAGGTTCAAGGATGAAAACCTCATCGCCGGATTCCTCGAACCCAAACAGCAGGGCTATGTAAACGAACAGGGCATGCACGACAGCTTCCATCTGGATGCCAACCGCGGCAGCATAGGACACGTGGGCAACATCCAGATGCCCCCGAACCAGCCCACGCAGTTCTATGAGGACACGCTCCGGCAGATCATCCCCGAACAGCACCACCGCTTCCTGCCCTTCATCAGCATGATGGCCTCGCAGGCAGGCCTGGACTGCGCCCCTTCGTTCCTTCCCTTCCTGTCGGGAGCGGAAAGCTCGCATCTCCTGGAAGCCGGTATGGGTCCTGCCTATGGTGCCGATCATATCCTCAACCTGTTCCCCACCGAGAACGGCATTCGCCTTGAGCACAGCTTCAGCCAGCCCTACAAGTCCATAAACGCCCCTGCGGAAGAAGCGGCCTCCCTCATCCAGAAGGGCCGTGTGACCATGCTCATCGACTTCACGGCTGAACCTTCCGCCCATGAAGTACAGATCGAACGCCGCGGTGAGATCGTGGGGCAGCGCACCGTATATGTCCCGCAGTTCACCCTTGAAAACGGCGACGTGCATTTCGAGACCCCGCTCGTCTGATCTCTCTCCCAGCCTCTTTCCGGGCCGGAAGCCCCCGCATTCCGGCCCGCCTCCTCTAAGGAATATCCCATGTCCGAAGCCTTCCGCTCCCTGCTTTCCTGCCTTGCCGCCGACCTCAAGCTCCCCGAAGTGCCGGAGCAGGAGGGCATGGCCCTGCTTGTCATCGACGACTTCGAGGTCGTCCTGCGCCTCCTGCCCTCGGAACAGGTGCTCATCTACACTGTGGTCGCGCCCCTGCCCGAAGAAGGCCGCGCCGCGCTCATGGCCTCCCTGCTGGAAGCCAACGCGCTCTTCCTCGCCACGCAGGGCTTCACGCTCGCGGCCCGCGAGGATACCGGCGTCCTGCTCCAGGGCTCTCTGCCCCTCGCCGCGCTGAACGGCGGCAATATCGCCCAGTGGGTGGAAAACTTCGTGAACGTGGCCGAATCCTGGCAGGCACGCTGCCTCTCCGCCGAAAACCCCGCACCCGAACGCGACTCCCTCGCAGGCGAAGGCACCATCGACCCCCTCGCCATGCTGGATATGCTGAGGGTGTAAGGGGGAACTGAGATTTGCGGGGGAGGGGGAAAAGACCTTTCGAGAAAGGTCCTTTT
>JAFQPD010000129.1 GCA_017411945.1 Mailhella sp. | reverse complement strand
TACATACGGTCCCTGGCCCACAGCTTGGGGATTCGACTTGGGTGCGGAGCCATGCTCACGGAACTGACCCGGGAATACAGCCACCCGTTCGGTCTGGATGTCAGTCACACGTTGGACGAGATCCTCGCCGAGCCAGAGAAGCTTGCTGAATGGGTCCTGCCCATCAGCGCCGCCCTCCCCGCCTGGAAGCAGATAACTGCCAACGCCAGGCAGGAAGCGGATCTCAAAAACGGCATCGCCGTTCCCCATCTGCCGGATTTCGGAGATTTCCAGCCCGGCGAACGTGCCCTCATCGTGGCGCGCGATGGTTCCCCTCTGGCTCTGACGGAAGCCCGTATGGACAGGGACAGACCTGTCTGGGCAGTGCTTCGGGGGCTTTTTACCCAATAACCTCTGACATCTGTCAGAGAGGAGGATACCGCTGTGGCTATGGATTCCGCTCAGAAGCAGGCCGTTATCGCTAAGTTCGCCAAGCACGAAGGCGACACCGGCTCCGCCGAAGTTCAGATCGCTCTTCTCACCGCCCGCATCAATGGTCTCGCCGACCATTTCAAGGCTAACAAGAAGGACTTCCACTCCCGCACCGGCCTGCTCAAGCTCGTCGGTCAGCGCCGTAAGATGCTGAACTACCTCAAGAAGACCGACATTCAGGGCTACCGCGCTCTGATCGAACAGCTCGGTCTCCGCAAGTAACTCTCGTTACGCATGGAATCAAAGGGGGAGTGGAAGAAATTCCGCTCCCCCATCCTGCTTTCCGGGGCATACCGCAATGCGCCCCGAAAACCTCAACGCGAGGAAGGAGCATCCGCGAAAAGCAGTGACTTTGGAATTTTTTCTTTCTCTGGGGGAGATAATCTCCCCCAGACCCCCATATTTCTGAGCGCGGACACATCTTGCTGCGCAAGCAGTGTCCGCGCTCAGGATATGAGCTCTGAAAAGATTTCGTCTCCACGCAGGCAATATTTGCCTCACCTTCATCCTGCGGCCCGTTTTGAGCCGCCTGCGGATAGGAACGGGCCGCAGAAATGAGGGTGCAGGGGAATCATTCCCCTGCCGGGGTGCGGGGCAGAGCCCCGCTCTTCTCCCCAGCACGTCACTGTTTTCCACGGAGTCTCCTTCCACTGGAGAAATACATGGGTCTTCTCAACAGCACTCGTGTTTCCGCCGTTGTCGGCGGCAAGGAAATCATTCTGGAGACTGGTCGTCTGGCTCGTCAGGCCAACGGCGCCATCTGGGTTCAGTGCGGCGGCACTGTGGCTCTCGTCACTGTGTGCGAAGCCGTGCTCGACACTCCCAAGGATTTCTTCCCCCTCACCGTGGAATACGCCGAGCGTATGTACGCCGCCGGCCGCATTCCCGGCAACTTCTTCCGTCGTGAGATCGGCCGTCCCAGCGACCACGAAACTCTGATCGCCCGTCTCATCGACCGCCCCATCCGTCCTCTCTTCCCCAAGGGCTACGGCAACGAAGTTCAGGTTCTCGCCACTGTCATCTCTGCCGACGGCGTGAACGATCCTGACGTGCTGTGCATCACCGCCGCTTCTGCCGCCACCTGCATTTCCTCCATTCCCTTCGCCGGCCCTGTTGCCGGTGCCCGCCTCGGCCGTGTGGACGGTCAGTTCGTGCTGAACCCCACCACCGAAGAACAGGCCCGCTCCGACATGGACATCACCCTCGCCGCTTCCCGTGACGCCGTGGTCATGGTGGAAGGCGAAGCCAAGCTCGTGAAGGAACAGGACCTCATCGACGGTCTCAACTGGGCCCACAAGGCCATCCAGCCCCTCATCGACGCTCAGGAAGAACTCGTGAAGCTGGTCGGCAAGACCAAGACCGAATTCACTCCCAAGCAGGACGATCCCGAACTCTTCGCCTATGTGGAAGACCTCGCCATCAAGTCCGGCATGGAAGACGCCCTGCGCACCATCGACAAGATGGAACGCAAGGACGCCCGCAAGGCCGTGAAGGACAAGGTCAAGGCCCTCATGGCTACCGACGAGCGCTACGGTGAAGACGCCGCCGCTCAGGCCTGCATCGGCGAGATCCTCGAACACCTCGAAAAGAAGCTCGTGCGTCAGCGCGTGGTGAACGAAGGTCTGCGCATCGACGCCCGCGACACCAAGACCGTGCGTCCCATCGAGATCGAAACTTCCGTCCTGCCCCGCGCCCACGGCTCCGTGCTCTTCGCCCGCGGCGAAACCAAGACCCTCGCCGTGGCCACCCTCGGCTCTTCCGGCGACGAACAGAAGGTCGATACCCTCAAGGGCGACGAAAGCAAGCGCTTTATGCTGCACTACAACTTCCCCCCCTACACCGTGGGTGAAGTGAAGTCCGTGCGTGTTTCCCGCCGCGAAATCGGCCACGGCCACCTTGCCGAACGCGCCCTCAAGGCCGTTCTGCCCTCCGCCGAATCCTTCCCCTACACCATCCGCGTGGTGTCCGACACTCTGGAATCCAACGGCTCCTCTTCCATGGCCGCTGTGTGCGGCGGCTGCCTGTCCCTCATGGATGCCGGTGTGCCGATCTCCGCTCCTGTGGCCGGTGTGGCTATGGGCCTCATCAAGGAAGGCGATACCTACACCGTTCTGACCGACATCCTCGGTGACGAAGACGCCCTCGGCGATATGGACTTCAAGATCGCCGGTACCGCCGAAGGCATCAGCGCCATCCAGATGGACATCAAGATCAACGGCCTGCCCACCGAAG
>JAFQPD010000128.1 GCA_017411945.1 Mailhella sp. | reverse complement strand
GGTACCCAGCGCCGCCTGCGGGAAGGTGATGGTGGCCGTGTAGATGAGGTTCTGATCGTCGCGTTCGAAGACGTCGTCATCCTCCACGTGCAGAACCACGTAAAGGTCGCCGTTGGGGCCGCCGTGCACGCCCATTTCGCCTTCACCGCGCAGGCGCAGACGGGCGCCGTCGTAGACACCGGCAGGGATACGCACGGAAAGTTCGCGCACCGTTTCCACAATGCCTTCGCCCTTGCATTTGGGGCAGGGCTTGGGGATGGTGTAGCCGCGGCCGTGGCAGTGAGGGCAGGGCTGGACGAACTGCATGAAGCCCTGACGCATGGCCACCTGACCGGTGCCGCCGCAGTGCTTGCAGGTTTCGCGGCTGGAGCCCTTGGCCGCACCGGAACCGGCGCATTCGGGGCATTCCATGTGGCGGGGCAGCTTGATGGGCTTTTCCACGCCCTTGGCGGCTTCGCGGAAGGAAATGGTCAGGTTGTAGCGCAGGTCATCGCCCTGCTGGGGACGCGGACCGCGCGAACGAGCATGACCGCCGAAGCCGAAGATGTCGCCGAAGATATCACCGAACTGGGAGAAGATGTCTTCCGCGTTGGTGAAGCCGGCGCCGCCCATGCCGGAAGGATCGGCGGTGCCGAAGCGGTCGTAATTGGCGCGGCGCTCAGGATTGCGGAGCACGTCGTAGGCCTCGGCCGCTTCCTTGAACATCTGTTCCGCTTCGGGATTGTCAGGATTGTGGTCGGGATGATACTTGAGCGCCAGTTTGCGGTAGGCGCGCTTGATCTCGTCTTCCGAGGCATCCTTGGCAACGCCAAGGACCTCATAATAATCGCGCTTGCTCATGATGCGGGACCGAAAAGGCTGAGCTTAGGCGTCGTCGCCGGGCACGGGGGTGTAGAAGCGCTTGTCTTCAGGAAGCACCTTGCCGGCGGCGATTTCGCGAAGGGCGGTCACAACTTCCTTGTTCTTGCTGTCCACCAGAGGTTCGTAGCCTTCACGGAACTGACGCACGCGCTTGATGGCCATCTGCACGAGAAGGAAACGGTTGTCCACACGCTGCTGGCAGTCTTCAACGGTAATACGGGCCATGATGTGCCTCCATGGTTCCGGCAGAGCCGGGTAATTTTATATGCCTGCGCCGGAGCGCATTAAATAGCTGTAGACGGCATTGTGCCGAACCATTTTTTTTATCGAGAGCTTCGAGCGCTGTCAATAGTTTAAGCCGCTGTGAAAAAAGGGAAGGCCGAAGCCTTCCCTCTATTCTTACTTCTGGCGCTTGCCGAAGCGGTGCACCGGCTTGTCGTTTTCTACGTCCATGCGGAAGAAGTCGTCGGGAGCGCCGTGGAACTTCTTCTTGTCGTGGCCGTGCTCGTGCTTGCCGTGCCTGTGATCGTCGCGTTCGAAGCGCTTGCCTCCGAAGGAGCGTTCCTCGCCGTCCTTGTGGAAGCGGGAACCGAAGGGCTTCTTGAAGCCGCCTTCGCGCTCGTCGCGGCTGAAGTCCTTGCGGAAGGGACGGCCTTCGCCACGCTCTTCACCCTCGCGCTGGAAGCGGGAGCCAAAGGGCTTACGGAAAGGACGGTCGCCGTCTTCACGGTCGAAGCGCTTGCCGAAAGGCTTGCGGAATTCGCGGCTTTCGGCTTCGCCTTCATCGTCGAACTTGCGGAAGGGCTTGCGCTCGAAGGAACGGCCTTCCTCACCGTCTTTGCGGAAGCGGGAGCCGAAGGGCTTGCGGAAACCGCCCTCGCGGCCCTCTTCGCGCTCGAAGCGAGGCTTGCGGAAGGAGCGTTCTTCGCCGCTCTCGTTCATCTCGCCGTCATTGTCCCACTTCTTTTCGAAGCGGGGGCGGAAGCCGTGGTCACGGAAGGGGCGGCGTTCGCCGTCTTCCCTGTCGAAACGCTTGCCAAAAGGCTTGCGGAATTCGCGGCTTTCAGCTTCGTCTTCACCGTCGAACTTGCGGAAGGGCTTGCGCTCGAAGGAGCGGCCTTCTTCGCTGTCCTTGCGGAAGCGGGAACCGAAGGGCTTGCGGAAGCCGCCTTCGCGGCTGTCGTCACGCTCGAAGCGGGGCTTGCGGTCAAAGGGGCGGCGTTCTTCGCGGCCTTCGTCTTCGCCTCCCCAGCTTTCGCTGGCGTAGCGGCGCTGGCGGGCCAGCTCGTCGTCCTTCTTTTCGAAGCGGGGGCGGAAACCCTTGCGGTCGGCAAAGGCGCGGCGGCCGGTACGGCGTTCGCCGTCTTCGCGGTCATCATGGCGCTTGCTGAATCTGCCCTCGGGGCGGGGGCGGCGGGGAGCGCGGTCATCATCCTTGCGGCGGAACGGGCGGCGCCCTTCCTCATCTTTCTGGTATTCCAAGTCAATCTCCAGTCTGCCGACGTGAACGCCGGTAAGTTTCACGGTCACTCTCTGACCGAGTCGGAAGGCTTCGCCGGTATGTTCACCGCGCAGTTCCTGCCGTTCTTCATCATAAATATAGTAGTCGCGGCCCAGCGTTTCCACACGGACCATGCCCTCGACGGGCATATTGTCCAGCTCCACGAAGAAGCCGAAGTTCATCACGCCGCTGATGACGCCGCCGAAATATTCGCCGGTGCGCCCCTGCAGGAGCAGGCAGCCCATGCGGCGGCCTATCTCTCGTTCGGCATCGGTGGCGGCTCGTTCGCGGCCGTTGCACTGGTCAGCCACTTCCAGCAGCTTGTGCCCAGCCGGGATGCCTCCGCCGGTATCGAGGCCGAGAGCATAGCGCAGGGCGCGATGGTTCACAAGGTCTGAATATCGCCTGATGGGGGATGTGAAGTGGCAGTAGCAGGAAGAAGCAAGGCCGAAGTGCCCGTCGTCCTCAGGAGAATAGCGCGCCTGCATCATGGAGCGCAGGATGAGGCGGTTCACCACGAAGGTCTGGTCGGTGCCGGCCGCAGCCTCGATGACATGGTGCAGCCAGTTCGGCACGCCGGCCTTGGCAGCCTTGGGCAGGGGCAGTTCCGCATCCGTGGCACGGAGATTGCGGTACAGCTCTTCCAGCCTGTCCGGGCCGGGGGAAGGATGCACGCGGTAGAGGAAGGGGGCTTCCTTCTTCTTGAGGAATTCTGCCACGGCTTCGTTGGCGCGAACCATGAAGGCTTCGATGAGCCTGTGGCTGAACAGCCGTTCGCGGTTGCGTATGCCCGTGACGCGGGAAAGGCCGTTCACTTCGTCCACCACGAACTCGGCTTCGGGCAGGTCGAAGTCGAGGCCGCCCTGCCTGCGGCGTCGTTCCATGAGGATGTCGGCCAGCTCTGCCGCGTCTTCCAGCATGGAGCACACGCCCGGGGCGCGTTCTTCGATGCCCGCGGCGGCCTCGCCCTCGGGATCTTCGAGCGCGCCCTGCACTTCCTTATAGGTCAGGCGTGCGCGGGACATCATGAGGCCGTTGACGAAGCGGGAGTCGAGCAGGTTGCCGCCCTTGTCCAGCGTCATGTCTGCGGCCATGCAGCGGCGTTCCTCGTTGGGCCGCAGACTGCACACGCCGTTGCACAGCACTTCGGGGAGCATGGGCTCCACGGAGGTGGGGAAATAGTAGGAGTTGCCGCGTTCGCGGGCCTCGCGGTCCAGCGCGGTGCGGGGGCGGACGTAGTGCGACACGTCGGCAATGGCCACGAGCAGACGCCAGTTCTCGCCCTCGCGGGAAACGAAGACGGCGTCGTCGAAGTCGCGGGCATCCTCGCCGTCGATGGTCACGAGCAGTTCTCCGCGCAGGTCGGCCAGCCTGTCGGCATCATCGAAGGGCTCGGCGGCAGAGGCTTCGGCCTCGGCTATCACGTTGTCCGGGAATTCGGTGGGGATGAGGTTGTTCAGCTTGGTGAGGTCTTCCTGCACCTTGGCGTCGTTTTCGATGCCGAGTGAGGCGAGGGCCGTGCCGGCCCAGAGCGGGCGGCGTCCGCCTTCATCCAGCTTTTCGCCCATCTGTACGCGCAGGAGCTCGAATTCTTCGGGCATGCGTTCGAGGGCGGAAACATCGGCCAGAACGTCGAAGGGCAGGCGGGAGTCGGCCGGACGGCAGACGGCGGTGTTCTCGGCAGAGCCTTCGCGGAGCACGCGCGCCACGATCTCGCTGTGGGCGCGCTCAGCTACGGAGACCACTCGGCCTTCCGGGCCCTTTTCCCAGCCCCGCTTCATGGGCAGGAGCATGACGTCCACAAGGTCGTCGTTCCAAGCGTCGCCCACGTATTCGGGCGCGATGTAGATATCCTTGCCGGACTTGGCGGTCTCGCCTTCGGGGGTGACGAAAGCCGCGCCGGAACGCTGTATGGCAAGGCGGCCGCGAGCAGTCTTCATGGCAGAGGCCATGGCCCAGCCGCCGCCCTGAAGGCGCACGAGGCGGCCTTCGCCGGCGAGGTCGTGCAGGGTGGCGATGACTTCGCGCTTCAGTTTGCGGGAGAAGCCGCCGATGCGCAGGATGTCGTCGAGGCGCAGGGGGCGGCCTGCGTTTTCGATAGTGTCGAGCAGGAACTGCTCGTCGAGGAGTTCACGTTTTTTCATAGATTCGGCGGCAGGGGCCGCAGGTAAGAAGGGCGCGCTAGCGGGAGGCGAGGGCGTCGAAAGTCTCGTTCCACCACTGTTCGAAGGTGGGGGCGGGAGAGTTGTGCGAGGCGAAGAAATCTGCCTTCACGTCGAGGGCGAAGCAGGGAAGGCTGAGGCCGAGAGGGGCGAGCTTCACGGCGTCCTTTCCGGTGCAGACCATGGGCAGGCCGAGGGCTTCGAGCTTTCCTTTTTCCTGCCGGAAGTCGTGATGATCGGGGAAGGAGAGCGTCGTTTCCGGCTCGCGCCCCATGAAGGCCGTCACGGTTCGCAGAGCCTGTGCCGGATCGCCAATGCCGGAAACGAAGACGTAGGGGCCGGAGACGGCTTCGGCAGGGAGGGCGGGGGCGGAAGCGTTTCCGCCTGCCGGGCGCAGGCCTTCGGGGGCCATGCGGAAGGCGAAGGCAGGGCGGGGGAAGTCGCGGAGGCGCAGGTCGAGGTCAGGGACGAGGGAGGGCCAGTCCTCCGGCTCGCATTTGACGAGGAAGGCGGCGGCGGAGTGCAGGGCATGCTCGGGCTCACGCCACGTTCCGGCGGGGATGACTCTGTTCCAGTTGGAAGGCGGCCTTCCGGGCAGAGGGGAGAGGCGTATGTCGTCCTGGTCGAGGAGCACGAGGTCGAGGTCGCGGCCGGCACGGACATGCTGGAAGCCGTCGTCGAGGAAGAAGACGTCCGGCGCATGTTCGGAGGCTTCAAGGGTGCGCCCGGCGCGCCCGCGTTCCGGATCGACCATGACGGCGGCGCAGGGATGGCGGCGAGCCAGCATGAGGGGCTCGTCGCCGCATTCCGAGGCGGGAGTTCCGGCTTCTACCAGCAGGGGCAGCTGTGAAGGCTTCGCTCCGTAGCCCCGCGTGAGCACGGCTGCCCTGAAGCCTTTCCTGTCGGCCCAGGAGAGGAGCCAGTCGGTCACGGGCGTCTTGCCTGTGCCGCCCCATGAGATATTGCCGATGGCGATGCAGGGGCGGGCGGATTTCCACTTCGCCTTGGCGCGGGCGCGTTTCCAGCGGCCTGCCGCTCCGTAGAGCAGAGAAAGGGGCAGGAGAAGGGGGGCGAGCAGGTTCTGGAGCGGGTGACGCTTGGCCATGGCTGTTCCGTGGGCGAGGCCCAGAAAGAGAAAAGCCGGAGGAATCTCTTCCTCCGGCGAGTTTCGTTATTCGCGGTTGCCGAAGAGTCGGAGCATCATGAGGAACATGTTGATGAAGTCGAGGTACAGGGTCAGCGCGCCGAGCAGTGCGCCGCGGCGCATGGCCAGGGCATCGTCCACGGGGGCGTTCATGCCCATCATGCGGAGCTTCTGGGTGTCCCAGGCGGTGAGCCCGGTGAAGATGATGACGCCGAGCACGCTGATGGTGAGGTGGACGGCGGAGTTGCCGAGGAACATGTTCACCACGCTGGCGAGGAGTATGCCCCACAGGCCCATGGCCATGAAGGAGCCCATGCCGGAAAGGTCGCGCTTGGTGACCATGCCGTACACGCTCATGCCGCCGAACATGCCGGCCGTGACCACGAAGGCCTGAGCTACGGAAGCGCCAGTGTACACGAGGAGCACCGGGCCGAGGAACACGCCCATGAGGGCGGAATACAGCAGGAAGAGACCGGTGGCCGCACCGGAGGACAGGGTGTGCATGCGGGCGGTGATGAACATGGACAGGCCGATGATGCCGACCACCATGAGCACCATGCTGATGCTGTTGGCGAAGAGGGCCTGCAGGATGACGGGGTTGGAGGCGGTGAACAGGGCGGCAAGGGCGGTGACGCCGAGGGCGCAGGTCATCCACAGGTAGACCTGCTGCATGTAGACGGCGACGCTGGAGCGGGCATAGCTCTGGACCTGATCGCGGGAGACGTTCATTTTCGTATCCTTATTGAAAAGGGTGATGGGCTTGGTGAAGGCCCGGAGAAGGGCGGAATCCCACCCTTGGGGTCTGTTATCAAGATAAGGTCTCTTTCCTCTTAATGCAAGGGGAGGGCACAGGCTTCGCCGGGAGGCCTTCTTTCCTTGACGAAGCTCCGGCTTTCTCGTACTTTTTTCAGCGGAGATGTTTTGCAGCCGGTGCTGTGCCTGGTCTTCAAAACCAGTGGATGGCTGAGAGGTCATCGGTAGGTTCGACTCCTATGCATCTCCGCCAGCTTGAGACATGCGGCCGCCTTTTCCGGGCGGCTTTTTTCGTAGGAGAGGAAGCATGACGCGAGACGCGCTTTTTGACTTCGCCCGCAAGCGCTGGGGCATAGAGCCTGACAGCCCCTTTGCCGACTATCCAGAGGCCGCAGTGCTTCGGCATCAGGATACCGGGAAATGGTTTGCCATAGTCATGCCGGTGAAGGCGGAGAAGTTCGGCCTGCCCATTCAGGAAAGAAATGCTGAGTTAGATGTCGTAAATTTAAAATGTCAGCCTCCGCTCGTTACCCTGCTTCTGGAAAAGGAAGGTGTTTTTCCTGCCTATCATATGAACAGGAGGCACTGGGTCTCCATCCTGCTGGGCGGAGCTTTCCCGGAAGAGGAGATCCTTGAGCTTCTGGAGCTGAGTTTCCGTCTCACGGAGAAGGGAAGAAAGGGAAGGAAGGCTGCGGCAGGTTAGACGATTATTACTTCTGGGCCGCAGAACCTTTTCCTTCTCTTTTCTTTACCCTTTTTTCGAGTTATGGCATAGTTGCGGCAATATTTCCGACTGGCAATATTGCCGACTTTAGAGAACTCACCCGCGCGAGGAACATACCATGCCTGCCGTCGTTCCCGAACATTCCCGCCCGCTTCTCGAAGCCCTTTCCGGCGGCTCCACCTTCGAGGTGGACAGCCATGTCTTCTCCGCCGATGACGACTGGCTCAAGGCCATAGGATATCCTCAGGAGGGTGAATTTTCTACGGAGAGGCTCGAAGCCGCTATCAGAAAGGCCGTGGCGCAGACAGGCGCTTCGGACTGCTTCGTCATTGCTCCTGAACTGCCGGAAAATCTCAGGGCGCATGAGCTCGACAGCGACGTTTACTACACGCTGGACGCCGCCTCTCCTACGCCGGAAAAGCTCCGCCGTCATGTGCGCCGCGCCCGTGAAGTCCTGCGCGTGGACGAGACTCGCGAATTTACGGCGGAACATCGCCGCCTGTGGACGGAATTCATGGGCCGCCTCGCGCTTCCTCCTCGCATACGCCAGCTCTATGCCGGCACGGCCTCTGCGCTTCGCGGCCCGGCCGACCTGCGCCTGCTCAATGCCTGGGATGCCGAAGGGCAGCTCGCGGCCTGCCTCGTGCTCGACTATTCTCTTCCGCATCATGTGGGCTATATCCTCGGAGCGCATTCCAAGACGCATTATGTTCCCCATGCTCCCGACCTGCTTTTTGCCGAGATGAAGGAGCGTGCCCTCGCTGAAGGAAAGCGGACCGTTCTGCTTGGCCTCGGCGTGAACGAGGGCATCACGCGCTTCAAGCTCAAGTGGGGCGGCGTGCAGGATGCCCCGTACCGCCTCGCTTCGTGGGAGGTGGCAAAGAGCGAGAGCCGGGAATTTGCCGACGCCGTTGTGAACATGCTCCTCAGCTCCGGCTCTGTATCGCGCTGGGAGTTCGTGGACAGCCTGCCCAAACAGCGCGAATGTGCCATGCTCTGGCGTCTGGACAAGAACGGGCGCACCTCATGGATAGGCGGTTCTGCCCATTTCTTCTGCTATTCCTTTGAAAATTCTTTGCGCCGCCTCTTCGAGAACGTGGATACCGTTCTGCTCGAAGGCCCCATCGATTCTGAAAGCATGGATGAAGTGGACCGCATCGGACGCAGGCTCGACGAGGGAGCTTCGCGAGTGATCGATTTCCTCTCCGAAGAGGACATCCGGCGCGTCGAACGCATGGTCTACGGGCCGGAAGGCTGGTGGGCTCGCATTTCCGGCAAGATACAGCCGCGCCGCATTGACGTGCGCGAAGTGCTTTCCACCCGCCGTCAGTGGTCGGCCTTCTTCACGCTGTGGACGGCCTTCCTCGAGCGCAGCGGCTGGAGCAACTCTGTCGACCTCGAAGTTTGGGACACCGCTCTCGACATGGGCAAGTCCGTCATGGGAATGGAGAGCCTCGCCGAGCAGATAGCCTCCCTCGAGTCCGTGCCCATGGAGCGCGTGGTCAAGTATGTGAAGGAATGTCAGTTCTGGCCGAAGCTCGCAGAAAGCAACAAAAGGCGTTACCTCGCCGGCGACCTTATGGGCATGCTTGGCACCAGTGCCGAATTTCCTACGCGCACCGGCACCATCATAAGTGTGCGCGACCAGCGTTTCCGCGAACGCATGCGTCCCTACATCGAACGGGGAGGAGCGGCTGTTTTCGTGGGCGCGGCCCATATGATCAATCTGCGCCGCATGCTCGCCGAGGACGGCTTCACTGTCACCCGCGTACTGCCCACGCTGAAGCATCGCTTCATGGCATGGATAAAGCGCGACGATACGCTGGTCCTGCCTGGCAATCCTGACGCTCCGGCCTATGAAGCTGCCCCGCAGAACATACGCTCTTCGGCTCTGCCCGTTTCGTCCGGCAAGGCGTCGAGCGGCCCTGCTTCCGGTCGGCTGCTGGCCGACCTTGGTGCCCGAGCCGTGGTAGCAGAGCAGATACCCTCCTATGTGCGAGCCGTTTCCAGCAATGCGCTCAAATCCTGCGAGGGCTTTGCCGCATGGGTATCGCAGGGGAGCATCATCCTTGTCGCCTTCCCGGCAGAAGATGAGATATCCGAAGAGGGACCGTTCTGGGAGAGCAGGGAATATCGTGAGCGGCTTGACCGTGCCGTGGCGCAGGCCCTTGCCATGCCGGAGCTTCGGCGCATCACGGTCCTTGCTCCGGCCGTGCCCTCGGCCGCTCCGGAAGGCGCCGTCATCGAACGCGATGCATGGTGGTGCATAGACCTGCCCCATAAGCCTGCCCAGAAGCTGCGGAACATGCTGCGGCGTGCTGAACGGGAAGTGACCATAGCCGTGGAAAGCTGGGGCGAGGAGCACGCCGCCCTCGTGGATCATTATCTCAAGGTTCGCACGCTGGCTCCGGGCACGCGGCATATCTTCGGCAGAGTGGGGGACTATGTGCGCAAGGCCCCGGATGCTCTTCTTTTCGCGGCTCGAAATGCCGCAGGCGAACTGCAGGCCATGGCTGTTGGCGACTTCAGTGCCATGAAGACGGCGTTTTATATGTTCGCCTTCCGGCGCGACGACTGCCCGCCAGGCGTGAGCGACGCCCTTGTGGCGGAACTGGCACGAGAAGCTGAAAAGCGCGGCCAGAGCGTGCTGAACCTTGGCCTTGGCATAGACGGCGGCATTTCTTTCTTCAAAAAGAAGTGGGAAGCGCATGAGGCCATGCCTCACCTTGAAACAAGCTGGACTGTGCAGGGATAGCGGAGGTCTGATATGTCGAAGGATGCCAGGAAGATATTTTCCGGCCTCAAGGGGCCCAGCCTCTGGGCCAGCCTGCGCGAGCTTATGCATCCGCGCGAGATAGAATGCCTGCAGGTGGAAGTGACGTCCTGCTGTCCGGGAAGATGCACCTACTGCCCGCATACCACGAGGGCCGACGTGTGGAAGTCGCGCCATATGCAGCCCGAAACGTTCGCCGCGCTGTTCCCTGTCATGAAGAAGGCTTCGCGTGTACATCTTCAGGGATGGGGCGAGCCCTTCCTCAACCCGTGGTTCATGGATTTCGTAGAGCTGGCCCGCCGTGCCGAGTGTGCCGTGTCCACGACCACCTGCGGCCTTCGCATGGACGAAGGGCTGGCCGAAAGCATCGTCAAGAGCGGCGTGGATATCGTGGCATTCTCGCTGGTCGGAACGGACGAGGCAAGCAATGCCGCCCGTGCCGGAGTGCCGTTCTCGAAGGTCGAGGAGGCTGTGCGCATGCTCCAGGCCGCGAGGCAAAAGCATAACGCCGTACATCTGGAGATACACCTCGCCTATCTCATGCTTGCTTCCAATGTGGAGGCCGTGCGCGGCCTGCCGAAGCTCATGGAAGAGTGGGGCGTGCATGCTGTTGTGGTCAGCACCATGGACTATATCCCCTCGCCGGAAATGAAACATGAAGCCTTCGCTCCTCACGAGCGCGAGAAGATAGAGGCCGCTCGCGTGGTGCTGGAAGAGGTGGGATCCGAGGTGAGGGCCGCCGGCCGTGATTTCTATGCCTCGCTCCCCGCTCCTGAGCCTGCGCCCTGCTGTCGCGAGCGCGCCCATCGCACGCTCTATGCGGACGCTTCCGGCGAGATATCGCCCTGCGTCTACCTCAACGTGCCCATGGATGCGGAACAGCCTCGCCGCACTGTGTTCGGTCGGGTGAACGAGTCCGACCCAACGGAGATATGGGAACTCCCGGAATATCAGGCTTTCCGCATGGCTGTGGAGACGGCCGATCCCCCGGCGGCCTGCGTTTCCTGTGCCAAGCGTTTCGAAGCCCCCTGTGCCGAGTAGAGGTATGGACCTTCCGTGCAGGTTGGATCTTCCTTCGAATGGCAGCTGAAGGAGTTCTGCCCGCGGGCAGTTGTTCGAATATTTAATAGGTACGAAATCAGTAGGTTGTATCAGCTTTGTTACTTTTTTATCATTTTACAGGGCGGGGAATCCTTGCATTTTGAAACATTAAAGAATAACAAGTAGCGCAAAATAGTCCGTTGCAGTGCTATTCTTAGAGCTCTGTGTCGGCGAAATCGAGTGAGGTTCTCGTATGCTTAGTTTCTTCCTTTGCCTTGCGATCCTCATCATCGGCTACCTTACTTATGGTAAGATGGTGGAAAACACCTTTGGCCCTGATGATCGTGAGACCCCTGCCGTTGCCATCAACGACGGTGTTGACTATGTGGTACTCCCCCAGTGGAAGCTCTTCCTTATCCAGCTTCTGAACATCGCCGGCCTCGGTCCCATCTTCGGTGCTCTCGCCGGTGCCCTCTGGGGCCCCGTGGTGTTCCTCTGGATCACCTTCGGTACCATTTTCGCCGGTGCTGTGCATGACTTCTTCGCCGGCATGATCTCCGCCCGCCACAACGGCGAGTCCATATCCGAGATCACCGGCTACTACCTCGGCGACACCATGAAGACCGTCATGCGCGTCTTCGCCGTGGTGCTCCTCATCATGGTGGGTACCGTGTTCGCCGTCGGCCCCGCCGGCCTGCTGGTCAAGCTCTGCAAGGACTCCGGCCTCGACGGCATGTTCCTGAACCCCATGTTCTGGCTCGCCATCGTGCTCACCTACTACTTCATCGCCACCTTCGTTTCCATCGACAAGATCATCGGCAAGATCTACCCCCTCTTCGGTATCTGCCTCATCGTCATGGCGGTTGGTGTGGCTTCCGGCGTGCTCATGAGCTCTGAACACCAGATCCCCGAGATCTGGGACAACTTCCACAGCATGCACCCCGCCAAGACCCCCATCTGGGCCTTCATGTTCATCACCGTGGCCTGCGGCGCCATCTCCGGCTTCCATGCCACCCAGTCCCCCCTCATGGCTCGCTGCATGAAGAGCGAACACCAGGGCCGCTTCGTGTTCTACGGCGCCATGGTGTGTGAAGGCGTCATCGCCCTTATCTGGGCCGCTGCCGCCTGCGCCATGTACCAGGTCGTGGACGGCCAGAACGTCGGCCTTGCCGCCGCTCTGAAGCAGATCCAGCCCGCCGGCGTGGTGTACGAAGTGTGCACCAGCACCATGGGCGGCATCGGCGTCACCCTCGCCATGCTCGGCGTGGTGGCCTGCCCCATCACCTCCGGCGACACCGCCTTCCGTTCCGCCCGCCTCGTCATCGCCGACTGGTTCGGCCTGCCTCAGGCCAAGTGGCAGAACCGCCTCCTGCTCTGCATCCCCCTGCTGG
>JAFQPD010000127.1 GCA_017411945.1 Mailhella sp. | reverse complement strand
CGGGGGAGGGGGAAAAGGACCGTGTACACAAGGTCTTTTCCCCCTCCCCCGCCTCACTCACCCTTATACGGCAGCACCCACAGCGCGCTCTGGGCCTTGCCGGCGGCGCGGCAGGCGCGGCGGAGCTGTTCGGCGCACACCTCGGCAGTGCTATGGTCGGCCAGCACCCATTCTATGGTCTCTTCCGGGCTCTCGGCCATGAGCACAGCGCGGGCCATGCGTTCCTGCGCCTTCTCATCGCCGTCGAAAACCATGCCGTCCACCTCCACAGTGAGGGCGGCCACGGCTTCGGCGCGCTCAGCCTTGGCGCGGGCAAGGGTCTGCGCGGCCAGCTCTTCCGGCGAGGGCTCGTAGGGATGCTCCTCCACGAGCACGCCGGGATGTTCCGCAACATATGCGGCAAGCTGTGCGTAGAAATCCGCGAACTCCTCGTTGTTCGGCACATGGTACGGATGCCCGCCCTTCATGACGACGAACGACTTGTCCCACACTCTCTGCGTGACGAGCGAAAGGTCCACGTCGTGCAGGCAGTTTATCGCCACGGGCTGGACTTCTGGGAGTTCAGCAGTCTGTTCTTCAAATTTTTCAGCGTATTCCATGAAAATATCCTTTACTCGATGCGAATGGCGAAATAAGCCGTCGGCCCTTCATCGGCTGTGATAGTCGTTCCGCCAGCCGCTATGCCTGAGCCTCCGGCGTTTTCGCTGTGCATCGAGCGGTGATACGTGTACGCCCATCGGCCGCCAGAGGGGAGCGTGAACGTGTTGCCCGCAACAATGTCTGCGACCACGTTCGGCGTGCGAACCGCTGCGTAGGCCGAACCGGAAGCCTCGGTGAGCACTTTGGACCCGCCCAGCATGGCGCCGCCTTCCGGCATGACGCGCAGCTGCGTGCTGCCGGCCTTCAGGCGGGCCTCGTTAGGGCAGTCGGCATGCTCGGAGCCGTACAGGATGAGCGCGCCGCCATTGTAATTCGTGCCCCCGGAAACCCATATGCGGCTGTTTTCAACGTTGCGCGTAAGTGCGACTTCGACAACGGAAAGCAGCTTGGCAACATTGCCGCCAGCGGCCGTAAGCACGCGGTCGCCGCCCAGCGTTGCGTAGCCTTCCGGGTACACATACAGCCCCGCCGACTGGCTGTCCTTGGCGGCCACCAGGCCGGCAACGCCCGGCATGGAAGCATGGCTTTTGCCGTAGAGTATGCTGAATGCGCTGGTGGAATCCGTGCCGCCACGCACAACGAGCGTGTTATTGTCCACGCTGTTCTGCGCCAGAAAGCCGTTCCTCACTATCGTTCCCGCCATCGTGCCGCCCGTGAGCTTCAGGCACTTGGCCACCTCCTGCGCGATGAGGGAACGGAGCGCGGCTTCCAGCGCGGAAACGGATTCCTCGGCCCCGGCCACGGCCTGCGCCTGCGCCTCGCTTTCTTCCTTCACGTCGGCCATGAGCTGGCGGATGGCGTCGTTGATGCCGGAAGGCGCACAGCCCTCGGCTATGTTGATGCCCGAAATGCTCACGTTGAGCGCGGGCTCTGCATTGTAATCCTTTACAGACATATCCCCTCCTTAGAGCAGTCCCAGTATGCCGCCGCCAATGCCGCCGATGAGCGCGCCCCACGGGCCGCCTATGCTTGCTCCCGCGCTCGCGCCCGTGGCCGCCCCGGTGGCGAAGCCGCCCAGCTTGCCCGCGCCGGAATCCTGCTTGGCCGTGGTGGTGGTCACGGAGCCGTAGTCGCCCTGGATGAGCTGGCTGTAGGCGGCAAGGGCGGCAAGCTCCTTCTGCTGGTCGTGGTTCCAGCGGTCTATCTGCGCGTTGATGAGCTGCTGGGCGTAGCTTTCCTGAAGCGCGCCCGCTTCGGAAAGGGCGGCGGCATCCGCGTAGCCCTGGTTGGCAAGGCCCTGCGCCACGCCTGCGGCGGCTATCTGCTGGCCCACGCCCGCGCCGTAAAGCTGTCCTGCGGCCTGAGCGGCGGCTATCTGCTGGCCCACGCCGGCATTGTAGGCATTGGCGGCCTGCGCGGCGGCCTGCATCTGCTGCTGGTAGGCCGCCCCGTACATCTCGGCGGCAAGGCCCGCGGCGGCGTCGGCCTGAGCGGCGGCGTGTGCGCCCGAGCCGTAGCGGCCCGCGCGGCTGAAGGAGCCGTCCAGCGCGGAAAGGGCCTCGCGGCTGGCGTCCTGATAGAGCCTGTCCATCCACGGGTTCTGCGCGGAGCTCATGGATTCCAGCGCGGCGAGCCCGGCGTTCCCGGCGTTGGGCTCGTTCTGCGCGATATTGCCCAGAACGCTCAGTCCGGCATTGCCGGAAAGGCCCTGCCCGGAAACGATCCCGTCCATAGCCTGCTGTGCGCCCTGCACCGAAGCCGAGCCCGCAAGCGCGCGCTCCGCCTGCATCTCAAGGGCCTGAGCCGACCACGGGGACTTGGGGGCCACAGTCTGCCCCGGGTAGTAGTCCGGCGAGAGCACGCCGGAATCATAGAATTCCTTGGCCTGCGTGAACACATCCGTGAGATAGGGCTGCTGGCCCTTCCAAGGGTCTGCCTTCTGAACGGTGGTGGAACCGCCGCTGCTTCCCATGTTTCCTCCTAAAGTGCGGCCGCCCTCTGGGGAACGGCTTCGCGGCTGAAAGTGCTTATTATGCCCGGCACGTTCACCTTTGCCTCATGCATCCAGCAGAGCCCGGGCACGCTGCCGTGTTCCTGCCCGCCGAGCGAGCGCATGAGCGCAAGGGCCGGGGCGTTGGCCGCCGGGGTGATGCCTATGAGCGTATCCACGAGGAAGCCGCGTTCCTGCCCTTCCCAAAGCGCGGAGGCAAGGCCGAAGAGCGCGGCGGCGCGAACCAGCGGCAGGCGCGCGCGGCCCTCCTTCGCCCTGCCGGGAGCGGCGGCTTCGGGCACGGCTTCGGCGGGCACTTCCACACGGCGCGTGCCGCAGGGCAGCATGCAGAAATGGACGTGGGCGGAACGGCCCTGCAGGCCGGAAAGCCAGTACAGGGCCATGGGCCTGCCGCGCCACGCCACCAGCCACGGATGCATGCCGGGGCGGCGCAGGAAGCGGCAGAAGGCCGGGCCGTCCATGGCCGGGCCGTCGAAGCCTACGAAGCCGGAACGGCCCGAAGCCTGCACCAGCCCCCAGAAGGCCATGAGCTGCCTGTCGGAGAGGTCTGTTTTGTAGATGCGTTGGAAATCACCCATAGCTTTTCCTGCGATATCATGTTGTCATTCCTGAAAATTTTCCTGCCGTACCGCGCGGCCCTCCGGCGCGGCAAGGAAGTTCCTTCCCTATTCCGGCGCGCCTTCCCCGGCGAGCATCCAGCCGAAGCGGCAGGGTGCGGGCGCGGGGCCTGCGAAGCCGAAGCGCATGGAGCCGCGCTCCATGGCGGCGAGGTGCCAGCGCAGGGCGGCGGCGTTCGCGTCCAGCGGTATGAGCAGGGCGAGGCGTCCGGCGCGGCATCGGCTGTCCTGAACGGCGGCGGAGCTCGCGCCTGCGGGAACTTCGAGCAGGCCCGCGTTGGCGCAGTCGCCGCGCAGGGCCGCGTTCAGGCCGGAAGCGAGGGCCAGCATCTGCCGGGGCGTGGGCTCTGGCGAATGGGGGATGAAGCGGGGCATGGGGTGTCCTTTTGGTTAGGGTTGGGGAATGGGGGAAGGAGTGGCGCGGAGGCGGTGCAAGGCGGCCGGCGGTGTGTGCGGGAGTTCTGGCGCGAGGGGGCTTCAAGGCGGCCGCCCTTGCGAGTGCGTCCGCCTCTTGGGAGGTAGGGAGTGGCGCGGAGCTTTGCGGAATGGGAGGGCGGATAAGGCCGCGCTTCGCGCTTGGCCTCAAGTCACGGGTACGGACCGCGGGGCGGCATTTCAAGGAAATGATTTCCAGAGTCTTGGATTTTCTGCCGAAAATCCGCTTTCCCGCGCATGCGCGCGGGTGAGGAAAAAAGGCATCCTGAAATGCCGTTCGCTCAAAGCCGCCCGGGCATTCGCCCTTCTGGCGGCTTCATCGCTTCACTTGGCTTTTGACCACCAGATGACGCCGCCCTCGCCCGGGCCTCTCATCGCGCTTCGCGCTTCCGAGGCCCTTAGCTTCGGCTCGGCTGTCGGGCACGCCTTCGGCGGCCCTCCGACCTAAAGCATCACGCCGCGCCGGACTGCGGGGCGAGTTATCTTCCTTCGAGAAGAACGCCGCCTGCCGCGTGGAGGAGCTTCGGGCGGGGCTTGCCTGCCTTCATGCTCTGCTGAACCTCCGGCTTCCTTGCCCCCTGCCCGAGGGGCGAAAGCCTCGTTTCCCGCTGGTAACTTCTCGAAGCTCTTCCCCCGGACTCAAGGTTTTCGGAGAACGCGCGGGGAGTCAGTGCGCATAGCCCGTGCGATGTGCGGGATGGCGAGCCGACCGGAACCGAGACGCCGGCTTTTCCTAAAAGCCGAGCGGATTCGGAAAGCGGCGAGCTGAGAGCCCAAGGAAGGGGTGCTCCGGGGGGATGGAAGGGGGCGCAGGAGGGGAAACGCAGTTTCCCATAACGCGCCCGCCTTCCCCCGTCTGGAAGACTCACCACTTAAAAAGGAAGTATGAGCTTACTCGAAGCAGGTCGAGAGCACGGCGGAACGACTCCAAGGCTCTAGCGGCCTTCCGCTTATCCCCCGCTCCCGCCGGGGTTCGGGAAGAGGCGGAACGTCACGCCTTCCCCCTCCCCCGCATCACACATCTCCTTCCTCTTCAAACACTGCCTCCACGCCTGTGGCGTGCCGCCAGTTCTGGCCGGGAGGGATGCGCATGCGCGCGCTGAACCAACGGGCCGAAACGCGCAAGGGGCAAAGGCCCTCGCGGTTCGGGCTGCTCCACGGGCCGGCGCGGCGGGCATCCATGGTGCGCGTGCGGAAAAGCGGCATGAGCTCGGCCCGGGCGCAGTCCGCATGGGGGCGGAAGCCGTGCAGGAACACGCGCCCCGCGCCATGCTCCGCGCTTTCCAGCATGGCTTCGAGGGCCGGGCCTTCCATGGAGCAGAGCCGGTTAGACGCATCGAACCCGAAGAGCGCGAGCCGCCCGTGGAGCAGGCTGGCGGCGTCCAGCGAGCCTACGCCGAAAGAGTCCAGCGGCCCGAAGGCGTCCAGCTCTTCGAGGCTGAAGCCGCGCGTCCAGTCCGGGAAGAGCAGAACGCTGGCCATGTCGGCACAGCTCCAGCGGTCCAGCTCCGGCGAGTAGATGAGCAGCCTGTCGTGCAGGCCGGGCGCGGCCAGCGGCGAAGCGAAGCTCCACAGGGCCACGCGCTGGCGCGGATCGTACACGCCGCGCGTTTCGGCAAGGCGCGAGGGCTCGGCATGCTCGAAGAACCAGCGGTCCACACGCTCGAGGCCGATGGGCCGCACGCCTGCGCCGTCCGTAGCGTGCCAGCCGTCCGCGCTGAGGAAGCAGCAGAGGCCGCCGCAGTCCACCGCGCTCTTCGGGGCCAGCAGGCCGCGGCGGCGTTCCACGCGGTCGAACTGGAAGAGGTAGGGCGGGCCCACATAGGAGGCGCGCTCGATGGCGGATTCGAGGAAGATGAGCGCGTCCGCCCCGCCCACGCCGCCGAGCACGGCCTGCACGCGGCCCCCCGTGGGGAAGATCTGCATATCCGACTGCAGGAACTGCGCCTCGTCGCTGCCCGGATCAGGCCAATCGTCCGGGCGGTCGAGGCCGGACCAGCGCACCGCCCGGCCATCGTCCAGAAGCCCGCCGAGGAAGAGGAAGTCCCGCACCACGGCAAGGCAGGAAGCCTTCGGCGCGCCCTGCACAGGCTCGAAGCCGCCCACGCTGCCGGCATCGATCCCGGCCTTGAGCAAAGCTCCGCCGAACAGCGCGTACACGGCCTCGCCGTAGTCTGCGAAGCCGCGTTCCTGCGTGAGGGCCTCGCCGGAATGGCGGGAGACCCACTGCCCGTTCTCAAGGGCGAAGATGCCCCCGGCCGTGGCCGCCAGCGTGGAGATGGCCTCGCCCTCGCGGCAGGAGAAGGCCGCCAGCGCAGGCTCCGGCAGGGGCGGATACGGCAGGGCCGAAAGCCCTTGCAAAGGCCGCCAGCCCCGGGCCGCCGGAAGCGCGCCGCGCACCTCGCAGGACTGCGTGCCGCCCATGCGGGCGGCGTCCGGCTCCCATGGGCCGAAGGGGAGCGTTATTCGCTTCAAAGCCATGCTCTTTTCCTCGCTTCCTTTTCCTTCCATGAAATCGAAGGCTTATCGTAATGCTCCCAGCGCTGTGCAGGGGGGAGAGCCGCGCTTTCCCAGCCGGGGCACGGCCTTGCGGCCTCCTGCCAGAGTGCCGGGCCTGCGCCCTGCCCCCTTCCTTCCTGCCAGCCCCAGCCCTTGAAGCCGAGGTCCAGCGTGCCCGCGGAACAGGCAGGCGTATCCGCCCCGCCCTGCCCTTCGCTCCCCAGCGTGAGCAGGCGCACGAAGCCGAGGGAAAGGCCCCCTGTCCCGGCGGAATCTCCGCTTCCTCCAAGGGCGGCCGTGAGCAGGAGGGAGAGCTCCGAGCCTGTGCCCGCCGCGCCGCCTGCTTCGATGTAGAGCACGCCCACGCCAAGGCAGGAACCGCCCGTGCGGGCCTCGCCCCCGGCCCGGAGCGGCCTCTTTCGCAGGCCCTCCAGCGCGTCGCCGGAGCTGGCCCTCCCTTCCATCCCCAGCAGGGAGACGGCTGAGGAAAGCAGGGCCGCAGAGCTTGCGGCGCGCAGGCTCCCGCCAAGGCTCATGCACACTCGCCCTTCCAGAGACTGAGCGCATCGGGCAAAATCTTCCGCTTCCAGCCCCCAGAGGCCCGCGCTGTTCCAGAGCTGGCTGTCCAGCGAGGCGGGCAGGCTGTCCAGCGCGGCCCAGCTGTCGAGGTCGTCAAGGCTGAGCGGCGGCGCGACTATGGAGAAGAAGCGCGCCACGGCTTAGTCCATGTGCAGGCTGAGGCCGCCCGCCGCCACGCGGTAGATGTCGCCCGCGTGCAGGGCCTTGGGCACGTCCACCGCGCCGCACCACCACATGTTGCCGCCGGACTGCGCGTCGAAGAGGGCCCAGCCCTCGGCGGTGCCCCAGTCCGCCGTGGCCGTGGGGAACTCTATGGCCTGCGCGTTCTTCATCGCGCCGCCGGAAGCCGTGCCGAAGCTCACGCGCTGGCGGGCGTAGCCGCCGCCGGAAACTTCCGCGCCCGTGCCGTCTTCGCCGGGCACAGCGGTGAACAGGGCCAGCCAGAACGTGGCCGCCCCCTTCACGAGGCCGAGCACGGCGTTTTCGCCATAATTCGTCAAGCTCATGATATCCTTGCCTTTTCATCACACGCGGCGCGTGGGCCGCATGCGGAGGTTCGAGGTGAAGCGGCCGCGCTGTTCCGCGCTTTCGAAGCGGGCGCGGGCCGTGGCGTAAAAGCGTTCCCACAGTTCCAGCGGGGCCGAGCCGCGCGTGTAGGGCGCGCTTTCCACCAGAGAGGCGTAGAGGTAGAGGTCCGGCGCGGCGAGCAGGAGTTCGCTGTCCGGCTGTTCGGGGCCGAGGGGCGCGGGCTCGCACCAGTAGGAGAGCAGAAGTTTGCCCGGTCTAACTGGCGCGGGCACGAGCACGAGGTCGCGCCCGGAAATGCTGAAGCCGCGCGGCTCGCCGGGCTCGCTTTCCAGCGCGGCGCCGTCGGGCGGGAGGTAGGCGAGGTCGCGGCGGCGGCCGTCTTCGCCCTGCCACATGAGGTCGCGCATTTCGAGGAAGACGTCCCAGCGGCCCGGTTCGCGCCTCCACGGGAGCGGCACGAAACGCTGGCCCGCCTGCACTTCGGCTTCGGCGCGGCGTTCCAGAACGCGCGGCCTGAGCTCGCGGGCCATGCGGCGCTCGGCAAGGGCGATGAAGTCGGGGATGCGCTCCGCGAGGTCGTCGCGGCCCAGCCAGTCCGCCACGGCGGCCTTGAGCCCTTCGTAGTTCGTGAAGCTTATCATGCTGTATTCCTTGTTTTTCTTTGATTTGAAGCCACGCCCCTACACGCGCTCTTCCGTGGTGCGGAAGGCGGCGTTGCCGCGGTCGTTGAGGAAGCGGCGCAGGGCTTCCGGGTCGCGCAGGAGGTCGAGCCCCTGGGCCTTGGCTATGTCCACCACGGCCAGCGGGATGCTCGCCACGCGGCGGAACACCGGGGCGGGCCTGAAGCCGCACTTGCGGCCGGACTCGGCGCGGAGCGCGCTGTTCAGGCGCAGTATGCCGCCCACGTCCTGCACGCGGCAGAGGCGGCCTTCGGCATCGAGGAAGTCGGCCACGCCGTCGGGCCGGGCGTTGACGAGGCGGCCGGAGATGCGCTGGGATAGATCAAGCATGCGTTGCACCCAAGGTTGTTTTTTTGGAGGAATGGAGGGAAGTGCGGGAGCGGAGCGGCTTCAAGGCGGCCGAAGTTTTGTTCTGAAGCGGTGGTGTACAAGGCGTCCGCCCTTGCGAGTGCGGCCGCCTCTTGGGAGGTGGGGAGTGGCGCGGAGCTTTGCGTGCACACCAGCCTCTAAGGCCGCGCTTCGCGCTTGGCCTCTAGTCACGGGTACGGACGGCAGGAGTGGTGTTCAAGGAAATGATTTCCAGAGTCTTGGAAAATCTGCCGATTTTCCGCTTTCCCGCGCATTCGCGCGGGTGAGGAAGAAAGGCAACGTGTGATGCCGTTCGCTCAAAGCCGCCCGGGCATTCGCCCTTCTGG
>JAFQPD010000017.1 GCA_017411945.1 Mailhella sp. | reverse complement strand
TCCTTCCGCCACGAAGGGCGCGAACCCTGGATGGAGAACGCCCGCACCGTGGTGAACATGGCCGACGTGAACACCCTGCGCCAGATCATCGAAGCCTACGGCGAAGACCCGCAGGCCGCCCGCATCGCGCAGGCCATAGTGAAGGCGCGGCAGGAAGCCCCCATCGAGACCACGGGCCGCCTTGCCGACATCGTGTGGCACGCCTACCCCGCCAAGTGGCGCGCGCAGGCCCGCAACCACCCCGCCACGCGCACCTTCCAGGCCATTCGCATGGTCGTGAACGACGAGCTCGGCCAGCTCGAACGCTTCCTCGACGCCATCCTCCCCCGCCTCGCCGTGGGCGGCCGCCTGGCCATCATCACCTTCCATTCTCTGGAAGACCGCATAGTCAAGCAACGTTTCCGCGAGTGGAGCACCGACTGCATCTGCCCGCCCCACCTTCCGCGCTGCGTGTGCAATCACCACGCGGAAGTGAAGCTTCTTACCAGAAAGCCCATCGTTCCCAGCAGGGACGAACTCTCCTTCAACCCCAGATCCGGCAGTGCGAAACTTCGCGTTGTGGAAAAGCTGCCGCCCTATGACAAGGAGCTGTCATGAACACTCGTACTGCCGCCCTCAATATCAGCGGATGGTTCCTTTTCATCTTGATGGCCCTCATGTTCAGCCTTATCATGGGGATGACCGTGACGTGGATCAACGTGGGCTCCAGAAGCATAGCTTCCGACATCCATAAGATGCAGTGCCAGACTCAGGACGCCCGCAATCACATAGCCAAGCTCGAAGTGGAACGCGACAGCCTCCTCTCCCCCCATGTCCTCGGCAAGACCGCCGAACGCCTCGGCATGGCCATGGCTGACCCCGGGCAGATCCGCCGGATAGAATCCTCTCGCAGAAACTAGCCTATGCGACCAAACAGTTCCTCCTCTTCCCGCCCCACGGGGCGGCCGCGGCCCAATCGCCGCATCGCAGAAGTTCAGCCCTCTGCCCCTTCGGGCAAAGGGCTGTTCTCGCGCATGCAAAGCAAAGCGAAGGAACTCTGGACCAAATTCCTTTCTTACCGCTTCCATTACGCTGCCATATTCTTCGTCTGCTTCTGGATCCTGCTTATCTGCCGCGCTTTCTATGTGCAGGTGATCATGGGTCCTACCTACAAGGCGCAGGCCAAGCTGCAGCAGTCCATGACGGAGGAAGTGCATGGGGGCCGAGGCAGCATACTCGACAGGCACGGCCGTGTGCTCGCCCGCAGCGTCCCCTGCTTCTCCGTCTCCGTGACGCCAGCCAAGGTCCTCGATTTCGATGATGCGGCCACCCGTCTCGCCCCCATACTGAAACGCTCCAAGTCCGACGTCCTTTCCCAGCTGCGCAGGAAGAGCCCCTTCATATGGCTGGCCAGAAAGGTCGATGATGCCACTGCCGCCGCCATCGCAAAAGAAAAGATCGAAGGTGTGGAGCTTTCCAGGGAATTCCAGCGCGT
This sequence comes from Mailhella sp., assembly GCA_017411945.1. Lineage (GTDB taxonomy): Bacteria > Desulfobacterota > Desulfovibrionia > Desulfovibrionales > Desulfovibrionaceae > Mailhella. The sequence continues at coordinate 25,656 of JAFQPD010000017.1, read as the reverse complement.
CTATCCCTACCGCCACCTCGCCGGCCAGCTGATCGGCTTCGTCGATCTGGACGGCAAAGGTCTTGAAGGCGTGGAGCTCGCTTTCGACAAAAAGCTGAGGGGCACTGTTGCCAAGGAACGCGTGGCCCGCGATGCGGCCCTGCGCGTGCTCAACGAAGAAGGAGTGCCTGTGGAAGAGACTGAGGGCGAAGACGTGACCCTCACGCTCGACGTTCAGGTGCAGTTCATAGCCGAGGAAGTGATAAGCCAGGCCGTGGAATCCTCCGGCGCGCGCTGGGGCGGCGTTCTCGTTTCCGACGTGGAGAAGGGCGAGATCATAGCGTGGGCGCAGTACCCCTTCTTCAACCCCAACAGCTACCGCAGCTCCAAGCCTTCCATCTACCGCAACCGCCTCGCCGGCGACAGCCTCGAGCCCGGCTCCACGTTCAAGCCTCTCGTCATGGCCGCCGCGCTGGACGAGAAGCTGGTCACCCCCAACCGCAAGATATACTGCGAGAAGGGAACATGGCGCACCCGCTACGTGACCATACGCGACGACACCCATTCCTTCGAATACCTCACCTGCACGGAGATCATCTCCCACTCCAGCAACATCGGCACTGCGAAGATAGGACTTGAGCTCGGCGCGGAAAAGATGCATTCCTACCTTTCCCGCCTCGGCTTCGGCGAGAAGACGGGCATAGGCATACACGAAAGCCGCGGCATACTGCGCCGCCCGCGTTCGTGGAGCGAAGTGGACCTCATGGCCACTTCCTTCGGCCAGAGCGTTTCCGTCACCGGCCTGCAGATGCTCCAGGCTTACACCATACTCGCCCACGGCGGCGAGTTCCGTCCTCTCCGCCTCGTGCTCGACGAGGAAGGCCGGAACTCTGCGGACAGCGCAGGCCAGCGCATCTTCAGCGAGGCTTCCTGCCGCGCCGTCCTGCGCATGATGGAAGAGACCGTGGACGGCGACGGCACCGGTTCCCGCGCCCGCGTCCCGGGCCTGCGCGTCGCCGGCAAGACGGGCACCGCCCAGAAGGCCGACCCTTCGGGCAAAGGCTACAGCCGCAAGCGTCTGGCCTCCTTCGGCGGCATGATCCCTGCCGACAAGCCGCGCTATGTCATCTATGTAATGCTCGACGAGCCCACCACCACGGGCTACGGCGGCGCCATCGCGGCCCCTGTGTTCCAGAAAGTGGCCACCCGCACGCTGGCCTTCAGCGGCGACCTTCCCGCCAACACTGCGGACATCAAGGAAAAGCCGAAGAAGGAGAAGCCCCGCAAGCTCACCCCGGCGCAGCTCGCCCAGAAGAAGAAGGACGAAATCTACCTCGCCAACCTCGCCAAATACCGCGCCGAACAGGCGAAGAAGGCCGCGGAAGAGGCGGCGAAGGAAAAGAAGGAAAAGCCCGACTTCAACGCTCCCGACGTCATGCCCGACCTCGTGGGCATGAGCCTGCGGCGCACCACGGAAGTATGCGCCAAGCGGGGCCTCATGCCCAATATCGAAGGCGCGGGAGCCTTCGTGCTCCGCCAGAGCCCGCCCCCGGGCACCAAACTTTCCGAACACAGCCAGTGCACTGTCTGGCTGACAGACATACCCCCACTTCCCGAAAACTCATCTGGCACCAAGGAGTAGTCCATGCGCATAAGCCTTTCCCAGCTCTGCGACGAGCTCCGCAAGAAAGAACGCGAACTCGTGACCGATTCCCGCAAGGTCTGCGAAGGCGACGTCTTCGCGGCCATGCCTCCCGCCGTTCCCGGCGAGGCCGACAGGAGCGCGGCGCATATCGCCATGGCTCTGGAAAAGGGCGCATGGTGCGTGGCCGCCCCGGCCTCGGTGGCCAAGGCCATGGGCATAGACACAAAGAAAGACGGACGACTCTGGCTGCATGACGACGACATGCGCTCCCTGCTCGGCGTGCTGGCCGCGGCCCGCTTCGGCACGGAAAGCATCGACATTCCCGTCATCGCCGTCACCGGCACCAACGGCAAGACCACCTGCGCCTATCTGCTCGAGCATCTGTACCGTTCCAAGGGCATGCCCGTCGGCGTGCTCGGCACCATCAGCTACCGCTGGCCCGGGCACGACGAGCCCGCCCCGCTCACCACGCCGGACTGCCTCACCCTGCACCGCTCCCTCGCCGCCATGCACGAAGCCGGGGCCAGAGCCGCCATCATGGAGGCTTCCTCCCACGCCATCGACCAGCGCCGCGTGGCCGGGCTGGATTTCGCCGCCGCGGCCTTCACCAACCTCACGCAGGACCACCTCGACTACCATAAGACCATGGAAGGCTACTACGCCGCCAAGCGCGCCCTCTTCGCCGACCTTCCTCTTAAAAAGAAGGCCATGGTCATCAATGCCGACGACGAATACGGCCGCCGCATGCTCGAAGAATTCCCGCAGGCCCTCGGCGTGGGCATGCGCTGGCCCCTCATAGGCCGCCCCTTCCTGCTGGCCGACGTGCGCCGGGCCGACACCTCCGGCCTCGACATCGTGTTCCACTGGCAGAAGAACCGCGAAGAGCGCATAAGCTGGCCTCTGCGCAGTCCTCTGGTCGGCCTGCACAACGCCAGCAACCTGCTCACCGTGTGCGGCCTCGCCCTGAGCCTCGGCTTCGAGCCTGCCGACCTGCAGTGCTTCAGCTCCTTCATGGGCGTGCCCGGCCGCCTCGAACGCATCCCCACCCCGCCCTCCGACAAGGGCTGGCTCCCCGGTGCGGGCGCCGGCATCTTCGTGGACTACGCCCATACGCCCGACGCCCTCATCCGCGTGCTCGACGCCCTGCGCGCCGCCCAGTTCCGCCGCATCATCACCGTGTTCGGCTGCGGCGGCGACCGCGACCGCACCAAACGCCCGATCATGGGCGAAGCCGTAGCTTCCCGTTCCGACATCGCCATCGCCACTTCCGACAATCCCCGCACCGAAGACCCCGAGGCCATACTCGACGACGTGATGCCCGGACTCGCCAAGGCACGGGAAGCGTACCGCGAAGCCGACCGCCGCAAGGCCCTCGAGCTGGCCGTGAGCCTGCTCCGCCCCGGCGACGCCCTGCTCGTGGCAGGCAAGGGACATGAAGATTACCAGATCATTGGGACGACCAAGCATCATTTCAGTGATCAGGAGATACTCAAGGAGCTTATCTCGTGCTGATGACTCTGGAACAGGCCGCCAAGGCCGCTGACGCTCAGATACTGAACCCCGCCGATGTCGCGCTCTGCGGCGCGGCTTCCGACAACCGCAAGGTCCTTCCCGGCCAGCTCTTCGCCGCCATACCCGGCGAGAAGGCCGACGGGCACGACTTCGCCGCGGCCGCCGTTCAGGCAGGAGCCGCCGCCGTGCTCGCCCAGCGCGATCCTTTCAACGGCCAGCCCCTTGCCCCCGTGCTCCTCGTGGACGACAGCGTGAAGGCTCTCGGCCGGATAGGCAACGCCTGGCGCAATGCCTTCGCAGGCCGCGTGGCCGGCATCACCGGCACGGCAGGCAAGACCACTACCAAGGAACTGCTCGCCCATATCCTTTCCCAGAAAGGCAAGACCGCCCGCAACCTGCTGAACCTGAACACTCAGGTGGGCATGCCCGTCTCCATGATGGCCGCCGACGGCGACGAAGCTTTCTGGGTCATGGAAGCAGGCATCAGCCACCCGGACGACATGGACGAGCTCGGCCCTGTCATGGAGCCGGACCTCGCCATCGTCCTCAACGTCGGCGCAGGTCACACGCAGGGCCTCGGCCAGAAGGGCACGGCACACTACAAGGCGCGCCTGCTCCGCTATGTCAAGAAGGATGGCGTGGCCCTCGTCAGCGCGGACTACGACGACCTCGTGCGCGAAACGCGCTCCGTCTGCCCCGGCGCCACGTTCTTCTCCGTCACGGGCCGCCCCGTGCCCTACCGCGCCAGCTACCTCGGCATCGACGAGAACGGCCGCGGCAATTACCGCCTCTGGCTCGACGGAGTTAGCCTCGACGTGAACTGCGCCCTTTCCGGCTCCTACGCGGCAGAGAACATCATAGCCGCCGCGGCCGCCGCGCATATCTTCGGCCTCTCCCGCGAGGAGATAGCCGAAGGCATACGCACGGCTCCGCTCCCGGCCCAGCGCTTCAACCGCCGCGACCTTCCCGGCTGGATACTCATAGACGACACCTACAACGCCAACCCGCTCTCCTCCGGACGCATGATAGAAGCCGCCGCCGAGCTCGCGCACGACCGCGTCTTCGCCTGCGTCATGGGCGAGATGCTGGAGCTTGGCGACGTCGCCAAAAGAGAGCACCGCGAACTGGGCCGCATCCTGGCCGCTTCCGGCTGCCATGCCGTGTTCTGGGCCGGCGGCCATGCCGAAGAGGTGGAAGACGGCCTGAAGAGCGCGAACTTCAGCGGCTTCTTCGCCGCCATGCAGACTCCGGAGGACTTCGCCTCCGCTCTCGACCGCTGGGACGCCTCCCGCAAGGTCGGCCGCCCGGGCCTCGTGCTCTTCAAGGGCTCGCGCGGCAACAGGCTGGAACGCTACGTCAACCTTTTCGCAGAACGGAGTTCCCATGCTGTATAATATCCTCGTGCCCTTCAGCCTGGACTTCAGCCTGCTGAACGTGTTCCGCTACATCACGTTCCGCTCTGCGGGCGCGCTCATCTTCGCCCTGCTCTTCACCATACTCTCGGGCCCCTGGTTCCTGAAGAAGCTTGCCGAACTCAAGCTCGGCCAGCCCATCCTCGAATATGTGCCCGAGCACATGTCCAAGGCCGGAACTCCCACCATGGGCGGCCTGCTCATCATGGCCGGAGCCCTGTTCTCCACCCTGCTTTGGGCAGATCTCGGCAACGTCTATGTATGGCTCACCATGTTCGTGTTCGTGGGCTTCGGCGTGGTCGGCTTCGTGGACGACTATTCCAAGATAAGCCGCCACACCAATCAGGGGCTCACCCCCAGAGCCAAGATGCTGGGCCTGCTCATCGTCTCGGTCATCGCCATCGGCCTGCTCCTGCTCCAGCCTGCCTATTCCAGCAAGCTCTCGGTGCCCTTCTTCAAGGAGTTCATGCCCGACCTCGGCCTCTTCTACCTTGTCTTCGCCGTGGTCGTGCTCATCGCCACGTCCAACGCCGTCAACCTCACCGACGGACTCGACGGACTCGCCATCATGCCCGTGGTGCTCTGCGTCATGGTCTATGCCGTCTACATCTACGTTGCGGGCCATGCCTCCTTCGCCCAGTACCTTCAGGTGCAGGCCGTGCCCGGCGTGGGCGAAGTCACGGTGTTCTGCTGCGCCCTCATGGGCGCCGGCCTCGGCTTCCTCTGGTTCAACTGCTACCCCGCCCAGGTCTTCATGGGCGACGTGGGCGCGCTTTCCCTCGGCGGCGTGCTGGGCTTCCTTGCCGTTCTGTGCAAGCAGGAGCTCATGCTCATCGTCGCAGGCGGCGTATTCGTGCTGGAGACAGCTTCCGTCATCATGCAGGTCGGCTTCTTCAAGGCCACCCACGGCAAACGCCTCTTCCGCATGACTCCGCTCCATCACCACTTCCAGAAAGGCGCGCATCCTCTGCCGGAATCCAAGATCATCGTGCGCTTCTGGATAGTCTCCGTCCTTCTGGCCATCGCTTCCCTTTCCGTCCTCAAACTGCGCTGAGGCAAACGCCATGTCCTTCGAACTCACTGATCGCCGCATAGCCGTCATCGGCGCAGGCCGCAGCGGCCGTGCCGCCCTCCGCCTCCTGCACGCCCTCGGGGCCGACGTGCGCCTTCTGGAAAAGTCCCCCGAAGCCCTGCCCGAGGACTTCGCCGCATGGCTCGAAGCTTCCGGCATCGCCGTCTTCGGCGGCGAGCACAGGCCCGAGCACTTCGAAGGCGTGGACCTCGTCATCCCCAGCCCCGGCGCGGCCAAGGCGCACATCGAGCCCGTCCTGCCCCTGAGGGAAGACGGAACGAAAGCCGAGATCATGGCCGAAACGGAAATGGCCTGGCGCATGCTCGAAGGCGAGCCTGTCATCGGCATCACGGGCACCAGCGGCAAGACAACGACCACCAGCCTCTGTTCCGCCATGCTCGAAGCCCACGGCCTGCGCGTGTTCACGGGCGGCAATATCGGCGTTCCGCTCTCGGAATACGTCCTCGCCCGCCTCGAAGGCGCGGAAAAGTCCGACGTGGTAGTGCTGGAACTCTCCAGCTTCCAGCTCCAGACCTGCTCCACTCTTCGCCCCCGCGTGGGCATGATTCTCAACCTTTCCGAGAACCACCTCGACTTCCATAAGGACATGGCGGAATACACCGAAGCCAAGATGCAGCTCTTCGCCTGCCAGACTTCGGACGACATAGCCATACTCGCCCCGGCCCTCGCCCCCCTTGCGGAAGAGTTCGGCCTGAAGGCCCGCGTGGAGCTCATCGACATGGACGCCCGCCCCTTCCCGGACACCCGCCTCATCGGCGCGCACAACCAGAACAATGCCGAAGCCGCCTTCATGGCCGCCTCGGCGTTCGGCGTCACCCGCGAAGACGCGGCCCGCGCCATGCGGGAATTCAAGCCCATAGTCCACCGCCTCGAACATGTGGCCGACGTGGACGGCGTGCAGTATGTGAACGACTCCAAGTGCACCACAGTGGAAGCCCTGCGCGTGGCTCTCTCGGCCTTCGAGCGGCCCGTCATCCTTCTGGCCGGCGGCAAATTCAAGGGCGGAGACCTCGAAGGCATCAAGCCCCTGCTCGCCTCCCGCGTGAAGGCCGTGGCTCTTTACGGAGCGGCCCGCGAGCACTTCGAGCCTGCCTGGCGCGACACCGTGCCCGTGACGTGGGACGAAAAGCTCGACGGCGCCCTCGCCCGCGCCCGCGCCATCGCCTCCCCCGGCGACGCCGTGCTCCTCGCGCCCGCCACGGCCAGCTTCGACCAGTACAAGAACTACCTCGCACGCGGCGAGCATTTCCGCTCCCTCGTGCTGGCCTTCGCCGCCCCCGGAAGGAACGACGCATGAGCATGCATATGAACAGACGCCGCCCCGTGGCCGCACCTCCGCCGCCCGTGGAAACTGCTGCTCCAGGCCCTGTGGACTGGTGGCTGCTCTTCCTGTTCCTCGGCATCCTCTGCCTTGGGCTCATGAGCCTGTTCAGCGCAAGCGCACCTCTCGGCCTCAGAAAGTTTAACGATGCCTACTACTTCTTCAAACGCCAGCTCATCTTCATGTCGCTGGGAGGCGTGGCCATAGTCACCCTGTTCCTCATGCCGCGCTGGCTGATCAACCGCCTGCACTACTGGAGCATAGCCACAGCCATCATACTCCTCATCGTCTGCCTCATCATCAACAAAGTCACCAAGGGCTCTGCCCGCTGGATCGACTTCGGCCTCATCAAGCTCCAGCCCATGGAGTTCACCCGCATAGCCCTTGTCCTCTATCTGTCCTATTTCCTTGGAACGAAAAAGGACATGGTCAAGGATTTTGCGCGAGGGCTTATCCCCCCTCTGCTGGCCACAGCCATCATCTGCGGCCTCCTCCTGGCCCAGCCCGATTACGGCGGCGCGGCCATGATGTGCATGATCGTGGCCGGGATGTGCCTTGCCGGAGGCATCAAGAGAGAGCATCTCATCATCATCTTCACCCTGATCGTCACGGCAGCCGCCATCTATATCCGGGAGCCCTACCGCTGGAACCGCGTGATGGCCTTCCTCGACCCCTTCGCCGACAAGCTGGGCAAGGGCTACCAAACGGTGCAGAGCTTCTACGCGCTGGGCAGCGGCGGCATCTTCGGGGCAGGCATAGGAGCCAGCGTGCAGAAGCTGGGCAAAACTCTCCCCGAAGCGCACAACGACTATATCATGGCCGTAGTGGGCGAAGAGACCGGCTTCGTCGGCATAGCCGCAGTGATAGTGCTGTTTGCGGTCTTCCTCCATCGCTGCTACAAGGTGGCTCTGGGGCAGAAGGATCTGCGCGACAAGCTCAACGCTTACGGGTTCACCCTGGTCATCGCCATCAGCTTCAGCCTGAACATGGGCGTGGTGCTGGGGGTGCTGCCACCCAAGGGCGTGGCCATGCCCTTCTTCAGCTACGGCGGCAGCAGCCTTCTTTCCAACATGATCTGTGTGGGCTTCCTGCTCCACTATTCTCGAACCGCAAGGGAGTGAACCATGGCTCTTCGCATCATACTCACCACCGGCGGCACCGGTGGCCATATCTTCCCCGCCCTTGCCGTGGCAGAAGCCCTTCGCCGCAAGCATCCTGATGCGGAGATACTGTTCATCGGCGGCCTCTACGGCCCCGAGAAGGAACTCGTGGAAAAGGCGGGCATAGCCTTCGTGGGCCTGCCCGTGCGCGGCTTCATCGGCCGCGGCCTCAAGGCCCTTTCGGCCCTTGCCGCCATGAGCACGGGCATAGGCCAGGCCATGAACGTGGTGCGCGAGTTCCGCCCCCACGCCGTCATGGGCTTCGGCGGCTATGCGGCCTTCGCTTCCGTGTTCGCGGCATGGCTCCTGCGCTGCCCCTGCGGCCTGCATGAGCAGAACGCCATAGCGGGCCAGGCCAACCGCCTGCTCGGCAGGATTGCCCGCCGCATCTGCCTTTCGTGGCCCCAGCCCGCACAGAACGCCAGCTTCCCTGCCGAACGCTGCATATTCACCGGCAACCCCATCCGTTCCGGCATAGCCGCGCTGGGCAAGGAAAAGCCCGCCCAGAAAGGAGCTCCCCGCCTTCTGGTCATGGGCGGCTCCCTCGGCGCACGCGCCATCAACGAGCTCGTTGTCGGCATGCTGCCCGAACTGAAGGCCGCCGGCATCTCCATCCTGCACCAGACCGGGAAGAGCGAATACGAGAACGTGCGCGCCGCCTACCTCGCCGCCGGCTGCTCCGAAGCCGAGACCGACGCCATGGCGAAGCCCTTCCTGCACGACATGGCCGCCGCCTACCGCGACTGCGACCTCGCCCTCTGCCGCGCCGGGGCGACTTCCATGGCCGAACTTGCGGCCACGGGCACGCCGGCCGTGTTCCTTCCCTTCCCGCAGGCCGCGCACGACCATCAGACCGAAAACGCACGCGCCATGCAGGAAGCCGGGGGCGGCATCCTGCTCCCGCAGAAGGAAGCGCAGGCCATGCATGCGGAAGGCCGCCTCGCCCCCATGCTCATCGAACTCCTGAACGACAGGGCCCGCCTTGCCGCCATGCGCGAAGGCGCGCTCTCGCTGGCCCGCCCAGAAGCGGCGGACGCCGTGGCCGAAGAGATACTCAAGCTCGCCAACAGCAATTAAGGACCGGAAAGACCTATGAACAGCAAGATACGCGTCATCCATATGATAGGCATCGGCGGCTCGGGCATGAGCGGCATCGCCGAAGTGCTCCTGAACCTCGGCTACGCCGTGCACGGCTCCGACATCTCCACCGGCGCCACCGTCCAGCGTCTGCGCGGCCTTGGCGCGCTCATCCACACCGGACATTCCGCCGACAACCTTGGCGACGCCCAGGTTGTGGTGCGCTCTTCCGCCGTTTCCGATTCCAACCCTGAAGTCGTGGCTGCCCACGAGCGCGGCATCCCTGTCATCCCCCGCGCCGAGATGCTGGCCGAACTCATGCGCCTGCGCACGGGCATAGCCGTGGCCGGAACGCACGGAAAGACCACCACCACCTCCCTCACCGCCTCCATCTTCGGGGCGGCCGGCCTCGACCCCACTGTCATCATCGGCGGCCTGCTCAACGCCTATGGCTCCAACGCCCACCTCGGCCAGGGCGAATACCTCATCGCCGAAGCCGACGAATCCGACGGCTCCTTCCTCTGCCTCTTCCCCATCATCAACGTGGTCACCAACGTGGACTACGACCATGTGGACCACTACGGCACGCAGGAAGCCATCGACGAAGCCTTCGTCTCCTTCATGAACAAGGTGCCCTTCTACGGCATGAACATCATCTGCGCCGACGACCCCGGCGTGAAACGCCTCATCCACCGCATCAAGCGGCCCTTCATCACCTACGGCTTCGGGCAGGACTGCCAGATCCGCGGCGAAGTGCTGGAATGCGCCGATTCCAGCCTCTTCCATGTGTGGCGCCGCAAGCGCGACGGCTCTGAAGAGCTGCTCATGAAAGAAGTGCGCCTCGCCCATCCGGGCCGCCACAACATCCTTAACGCCCTTGCCGCCATCGGCGTGGCCCTGCAGGCGGGCATCCCCCTCGAAAAATGCGCCGAGGGGCTGGCCTCCTTCTCCGGCGTGGGCCGCCGCTTCGAGCTCAAGGGCGAGAAGAACGGCATCACTGTCATCGACGACTACGGCCACCACCCCACCGAGATCATGGCCACCATACGCACGGCCCTCAGCGTGTTCCCTGGCCGCCGCCTCGTCGTGGCCTTCCAGCCCCACCGTTTCAGCCGCACGCAGGCCCTGTTCGGCGAGTTCTGCCAGAGCTTCGAAGGCGTATCCAAGCTCTATCTCTCCGAGATCTACCCGGCCAGCGAAAAGCCCATCCCCGGCGTGAACGGCGCCAACCTCGCCGTGGGCATACGCCAGGTCTCGAATACGGAAGTGGTCTTCCGCCCCGAGTTCGACGAGATCGTCGAAGACCTCGTGGCCGAACTCCGCCCCGGCGACGTGCTCATCACCCAAGGCGCAGGCAGCGTGACCAAGGTCGGCCCGCGCGTTCTGGAGAAGATAGCGTGAAGATCATCGACAGGCCTGCCCTCGCAGAGCTGACCACCCTCCGCCTCGGCGGCTCTGCCATAGCCGAGATACGTCTGGACAGCCTTGCCGACTGCGAAAGACTGCCCGAGGCCCTCAGCCTCGCGGGCGGTTCTGCACATGTGCTCGGCGGCGGGAGCAATCTGCTGATACGCGACGGGGAACTGCCCATCACTGTCATCCGCCCGCTCATGGGAAGCCGCGACGCCGAGGGCCGCCCTGCCGAACCTGAAGTGCTCGGCGCCGAAGACGGCCCGGACGGGAAGTACACCCTGCTCCGCGTAGGGGCGGGCATGCGCATGCCCTTCCTGCTGAGCTGGACTGTCAGGCGCGGCCTTGCCGGGCTGGAAGGGCTTGTGGGCGTGCCCGGCCGCGTAGGCGGTGCCGTGGCCATGAACGCAGGCTCCTACGGATGCAGCACGGCCCCGCTCATGCGCTCGCTCACGGTATTCACGCCGGAGCGCGGCCTGCATGAGATAGGCCCTGAAGGCTGGGAAGCCTCCTACCGCCGCTTCTCCCTCGTCAAGCCCTGCTCGTGGTACATGAGCGCATCCGTCGTCCTTGCCATGAAGCAGGACGACCCCGCAAAGCTCCGCCGCATCATGCAGGAGAACTTCCTCAGGAAAAAAAGCGGCCAGCCCGTGCATGAGCATACGGCAGGCTGCGTCTTCAAGAATCCCGAAGGCGAGTCCGCCGGGCGTCTGCTCGACGCCGCAGGCATGAAGGGCCGCCGCAGGGGCGCACTGCGCTTTTCCGAGATGCATGCCAACTTCCTCGCCCACGATACGAAATGCGGCATCCCCGGCCGCACCGAGGACGCCCTCGCTCTCATAGCCGAGGCCCGCGCCGCCGTGCAGGAACGCTTCGGCGTCTCCCTTGAGATGGAAGTGAAGGAGTGGCCCGCATGGCGATAGGAAGCGAAAGGAAGAACCGCCGCGTGCCTTACGAGCCCAAGGGCCGCCCTTCCGTCGTGTCTGCCGCGAAAAACGCCGCAGGCGGGAAGAACGTGCGCAAGAAGGGGAACGTGAAGAAGGCGGCGGAAGCCAAAAAGCCTTCGCGCAAGAAGAAGCGCAGGGGCCTCAGCCTGCCTTCCCTGCCTTTCAGCTCGCAGGGATTCTGGCGTTTCCTGCGCTGGAGCCTCGCCCTCTCGCTCATCGGCTTCCTCATGTTCGGTGCGGCCGTGGGCCTGCTCAAGGCATGGCGTTTCTGCGTCACCAGCCCCTACTTCGCCATCACGGACATACAGGTCTCCGGCAATTCACAGGTGCGTACGTCCGAAGTGCTGGAGATATGCGGCATCCGCGAAGGCGCGAACAGCATGGCCGTGAGGATACACGACGCCGAACAGGAACTGGTGAAGAACCCGTGGGTGGAAAGCGTGTCCATACGCAGGGAACTGCCCGGAACCTTCATCATCAAAATAAAGGAACGCGAGCCCGCCTTCTTCGCCAAGAAGGACCAGACCCTCTTCTTCCTTAACATCAAAGGCCAGTTCATCGCCCCGGTGACGAGCCGCAACTACCGTTCCCTGCCCATGCTGGAGCTGGGCCCGGGCGGCGACGACATGCTCCCCATGCTCGGCGACTTCTCGAAGATGTTCGAAAGTTCCGGCTTCCCCTTCCGCCTCTCCCAGATATCCTGGGTGCGCCTCTCGGCGGCCAGCGGCTTCGAGCTCTACTGGGAGCCGCGCCGCATGCACCTTGCCATAGGCTTCGAAGGCTGGCAGGAGAACCTGAAGCGCATGGCCTCCGTCGTTTCCGACGTGGAAAAAAGGAAGGAGACCGAAAGAGTTTCGAGCATACGGGCGGCCGACGGACAGGTGTGGATGACGAGGACTCCGGAAGAAAAGAAAGAAGCCTCGGCCAAGCCTGCGCGCTAGCAGCCGAACAACTCCGGCAGTCCTTGTTATCAAAGCTTTTTCCGGCAAAAAAACGCTGGACAATTCTGTTTTCTTGTGCTGTTTTTTTGAAGTCAGTATTAACTCGGCATCTCCTTTTGCGAGCATGCTTCAAGGTTGGGGAGCTCATCTATGCCTAACTCCGAACTCATAGTCGGCCTCGACATCGGTACGACCAAGATATGCGCTGTTGTCGGCGAACCTTCCGACACCGGGATAGATATCATCGGCATAGGAACGAGTCCCTCCAAAGGCCTTCGCAAGGGCGTCGTGGTCAATATCGACGAGACCGTGCAGTCCATCCGCAAGGCTGTGGAAGAAGCCGAGCTCATGGCCGGCTGCGAGATATCCAGCGTCTATGCGGGCATTGCTGGCGGCCACATCAAGGGCGTGAACAGCCACGGAGTCATCGCCATCAAGGGCGGCGGCGAAGTCACCCCGCAGGACGTGGAGCGCGTGCTCGACGCCGCCAAGGCCGTGGCCATCCCGCTGGACCGCGAGGTCATCCACACCCTGCCCCAGGGCTACATAGTGGACGACCAGCGCGGCATTGCCAACCCCGTAGGCATGAGCGGCGTGCGCCTCGAAGCCAACGTGCACATCGTCACCGGCGCAGTCACCTCTGCGCAGAACATCGTGCGCTCCTGCAGCAAGAGCGGCCTCGACGTCTCTGAAATAGTCCTCGAGTCCCTCGCCTCCTCCAAGTCCATACTCACCGAGGAGGAACGCGAGATAGGCGTGGCCATCATCGACATAGGCGGCGGCACTTCCGACATAGCCATCTTCGCCAACAACGCCATCAAGTACACCGGCGCAGTGGCCCTCGGCGGCAACAACCTCACCAGCGACATAGCCTTCGGCCTGCGCACTTCCCCTGCCGCGGCCGACAAGATAAAGATCAAGCACGGCTGCGCCCTCGTGGACATGGTGCACCCCAGCGAGACCATCGAAGTGCCCGGCGTGGGCGGACGCCCGCCCCGCACCATCGAACGCCGCGTTCTCGCCGAGATCTGCGAGCCCCGCATGGAAGAGATGCTGGCCCTCATCTACCAGGAGATGGAACGCTCCGGCCTCATGCATTACCTCGGCGCGGGCGTGGTGCTCACCGGCGGCGCGTCGCTCATCCCCGGCTGCGTGGAACTGGCCGAAGAAATTTTCCAGATGCCCGTCCGCCTTGGCTACCCCCGCAACGTGGGCGGCCTGAAGGACGTGGTCAACAACCCCAAGTACGCCACGGCTGTCGGCCTGCTCTTCTACGCGGCCGAACAGGAGACCGCCCCCACGCGCTTCGTCGCCGAGCCTGAAGAAGGCAAGGAAGACGGCCTGTTCCATAAGATATGGAGCAGCATGAAACGCTGGTTCGGCGACGTCCGCTAATCATATAAATATCCTCGGAGCCATATCCTCATGGAAATGTTCATCGACAACGATCAGGGCGCCAAGATCAAGGTCATCGGCGTAGGCGGCGGTGGCGGCAACGCCGTCCAGAACATGATCAATTCCGGCCTTGAAGGCGTTTCCTTCATCTGCGCCAATACCGATATGCAGGCCCTCAACCGCAGCAATGCCGACGTGCGCGTGCAGATAGGCAAGCAGCTCACCCGCGGCCTCGGCGCAGGAGCCAAGCCCGAAGTGGGCAAAATGGCCGCCGAGGAAGACATCGAGGAAGTGCGCAACGCCATCGGCGATGCCGACATGGTCTTCATCACCGCCGGCATGGGCGGCGGCACCGGCACCGGCGCCGCTCCCGTCATCGCCAAGGCGGCCCGCGAGAAGGGCGTGCTCACCGTGGGCGTGGTCACCAAGCCCTTCCCCTTCGAAGGCAAGCGCATGAAGGCCGCCCTCGAGGGCATTGAAGCCCTGCGCGAACAGGTGGACAGCCTCGTCATCATCCCCAACGCCCGCCTGCTCGCCATCGCCCCCAAGAACGCCAAAGTCACCGAAATGTTCAAGAAGGCCGACGATGTGCTCTATGCCGCCGTGCGCGGCGTGACCGACCTCATCACCAAGCCCGGCCTCATGAACGCCGACTTCGCGGACGTGCGCACTGTCATGAGCTGCCGCGGCATGGCCCTCATGGGCGAAGGCCGCGCCTCCGGCGAAAACCGCGCCCTCGAAGCCGCCAAGCGCGCCATCACCAGCCCCCTGCTCGACGACCTTTCCATCACGGGCTGCAAGGCCATGCTGGTGAACATCACCGCCAACGAAGACCTTGGCATGGACGAATTCAGCGAAGCCGCCTCCTATATCGGCGAGGCCGCCCGCGGCCCGAACGGCGAAGAGCCCGACATCATCCCCGCCATGTCGCTCGACGAGAGCTGCGGCGATGAGATCCGCATCACCGTCATCGCCACCGGCATCGAGACGGACATGCAGAAGCCCGCCCAGGAAAAGGAAGAGGACGCCCCCGTCAGCAAGCCTGAGGCCGCTTCCTCCGAGCATGGCCCCCGCCGCCGCGACGCCAGCGTCATCCTTTCCCGCCCCCGCCTGAACGACGATACCGACGACCGCGAAAGCCCCGCGTACCTCCGCTATTCAGACAAGGCCCGCCAGTACCAGAACAGCGAAAGCTTCACCTTCGAAGAAGACGACGATACTGCCTTCATCAGAAAGCAGGACTGACGACAAGGGCCGCCCCCAAAAGGCGGCCTTTTCCTTTTCCGCCGCACGGCGCACTCAAAGGGCCCTATCATGCTCCTCCCCCTCTCCCGCCTGATCCTCTCTTCCCTGCTCTGCCTCTGCCTGCTCACGCCCTGCTTCGCCGAAGGCTTCCCTCAGGGCGGCGCGCTCACTCCGGAACAGGGCAACTCCCTTCTCGAAAAGCATGCCGCTGGCGGCCTCACCCTGCTCGATGTGCGCACGCACAGGGAGTTCGAAGCCGGCCACGCCCCCGGCGCACTGCATATCCCCGTGGATGAGCTTCTGGAACGCGCTTCCGAAGTGCCGGAAGGCCCGGTGCTCATCATATGCCGTTCCGGCCGCCGCGCGAAGAACGCCGCCGCCATGCTCATCGGCAAGGGCCGCTCCCCCGAAAAGCTCTGGCACCTTTCCGGCTACGCCGACTACAGCGGAGGGAAAGTGCGTTTCCACGACTGAAAGCCGCCCTGCCCCTGAGGGAAACGCATTTCCTGCTCTGCGGGAACGCTCCCGGGCATTGCACCCCACTTTGTACTCTCTATGAAGCTCATGCACTTGCATGGGCTTTTTCATTTTATTTTTATCTTTCTGCATTCCTTGCCTTTTGATACCAAGAGGAATAAGATTTGTAAGATTTTCGACGGATAGCCGTTTCGTCACATCATCATGGGGAACTTATGAACATCTTTCTTCTCGCGCTCCTGCTCATGGCGGCTGGCGCCGTGGCCACAGGCATCATAGCCATACGGCCCGTCACCGCAGCGAGCAACAGGACGGCCAATGCCCTTGGCCCGGGCACGGCGGCCCTCGCCTGCCTGCTGGGCCTCATCGGCGTCTTTTCCGGCGGCTGGACGAGCATCGAGAGCTTCCAGACTGCCTGGGGCCTGCCCTTCGGCGCGCTGGCCTTCGGCCTCGACCCGCTCTCCCGCCTCTTCCTCCTGCCCGTTTTCGTGCTGGGCCTCTCCTGCGCGCTGGCCGGCAGCATATCCCTGCGCCACACCGACCCCGAGGAGCACAACCTCGGCGCGCACTGGGCCTTCTACCTTATCCTGCTCCTTGGCATGACTTGCGTGATGACCGCCCGCGACGGCATCTTCTTCATGCTCTCGTGGGAACTCATGTCGCTCTCGCCTTTCTTCCTCATCGACTTCAACGACCGCGACCGCAACGTGCAGGACGCCTCGTGGGTCTATCTGGTGGCGGCGCATCTCGGCGCGGTGTTCCTCATCGCCTTCTTCGCCATGCTCTGGCAGCAGAACGGCACCACGCTCTTCGCCGCCATGACTGTGGAAGCCCCGGCCCACGCCACGCTGCTCTTCCTCTGCGCCTTCATCGGCTTCGGAGCCAAGGCCGGCCTCGCCCCTCTGCACGTCTGGCTTCCCGAAGCCCATCCCGCCGCCCCCAGCCACGTTTCAGCCCTGCTCTCGGGCGCAATGCTCAACGCCGGCCTCTACGGCATCATCCGCTCCTTCGACCTGCTCGGCCCCATGCAGGAACACCCCGCATGGTGGGGCTGGCTGCTGGTAGGCGTGGGCATAGTCACTGCGCTCATGGGCATACTGAAGGCCCTCGGCCAGAGCCACCTGAAACGCCTGCTGGCCTACTCCAGCGTGGAGAACATGGGCCTCATGGTCATGGCGGCCGGCGTCGGCCTCGTGGGCGTGCAGAACGGCATAGCCTGGATAGCCGCCCTCGGCTTCTCCGGCTGCCTCTTCCACATGCTGAACCATTCCGCCTTCAAGGGCCTGCTCTTCCTCTGCGCCGGCGAAGTCCTGCACAGCACGGGCACTGTGGACATGACCAAGCTTGGCGGCCTGCAGAAGCGCATGCCCATGCTCGGCATGCTCTTCGCACTCGGCGCGGCTTCCATAGCCTGCCTGCCCCCCTTCAACGGCTTCGCCGGCGAGTTCGTCATCTCCCTCTCTCTGGTCAAGGGCCTGTATCTGCACGGCCTCGAGCAGAAGATAGCCATGCTCGTCACCCTCGTCGGCCTCATGCTGGTGAGCGGCATCTCGGCCTTCGTCTATCTCAAGGCATATGGCATGACCTTCCTCGGCCAGCCCCGTTCCCAGTTTGCGGAAGCTCCCCATGCGCCTGAGAACAGACTGCTCCTGCCGCTCTGCCTGCCTGCCGCCCTCTGCGTCGTCGGCGGCCTGGGCGCGAAGTTCGTCTTCCAGATGATACAGCCTACCATAGCCTTCATCCCCGTCATGCCCAAGAGCCTGCTCGGCATCGCGCAGGACGTGGTCATCAGCGGCACATCCAGCCTGCTCGGCAACATCTCGCTCTTCGGCATCTTCGGCATCCTGCTCGTGGCAGGGGCCGCATATCTGCGCCGCATCCTGCTCGGCAGGAAAGAAGTGAAGCGCGGCCCGACCTGGGGCTGCGGCTACCAGTACGGCACTCCGCGCATCCAGTACACGCCCGCATCCTTCGTCGAGCCTGCGGCCCGCATCTTCGGCAACGTCATAGGCACCGAGACCAAGCCGCAGATAGACGAAAGCTACTTCCCGCAGAAGTCCAGCTTCGGCGTGAGCGCGCCCGACGTGGTGCGCGGCAAGTTCTACACTCCCCTCTTCGAGAAGATACTGGACGCCTGCAATGCGCTGAAGGTCTTCCAGAGCGGCGTGGTGAACACCTACATCCTCTATATCATCGTCACTCTCATAGCGCTTCTCTTCTGGGGGGTGGCATAATGGATACGCTCAGCTATCTGTTCCAGCTCGTCCTCGCCCTTGTCCTTGCCCCGCTGGTTCCCGGCATCATCAACCGCGTGAAGGCCAAGTTCGCAGGCCGCCGCGGCAAGCCCGTGCTCCAGCTCTACTACGACATCGCCAAGCTCGTGCGTAAGGGCGAAGTCGTCAGCGACACGGCCACCTGGGTCTTCACTGCAGGCCCCGTGGTCTCCATGGTCACCGCGGTGCTGGCCCTGACCCTGCTCCCCCTCGGCGGCATGGCCTCGCCCTTCGGCTTCAACGGCGACTTCATACTCTGCGCCTATCTGCTCGGCATGGGCCGCTTCGCCACCGTTCTTGCCGCCCTCGACACGGGTTCTCCCTTCGAAGGCATGGGCGCGAGCCGCGAAGCCCTGTTCGGCGCCATCGGCGAGCCTGTGCTCTTCCTGAGCTTCCTCGCCCTGGTGAGCACGGCCATGTCCATGGGCATCCCCTCCACGGAAGTCTCGCTCTCCTCGCTGTTCTGCGGCTTCTCTCCCATGGCGTGGGTCATGGGACGCCCCGAGATCATGCTCCTCGTGGCGGCCATGGGCGTGCTCCTGCTCGTGGAGAACTGCCGCATCCCCGTGGACGACCCCAACACCCACCTCGAACTGACCATGATCCATGAAGTCATGGTGCTCGACCATTCCGGCCCCAGCCTCGCCTTCATCCTGTACGGCGCTTCCGTGAAGCTGTGGATATTCTCCGCTCTCCTCGCCGGACTTCTGCTCCCCTCCATGTCCGTGTGGGCCTACACGCTGTCCATGCTGGCCGCAGTGTTCGGCGTGGCCGTGCTTGTGGGCATCATAGAATCCGTCATGGCCCGCCTGCGCATGCCCGTCGTGCCCGCGCTCATCGGCCTTGCCGGAGCTGTGGCCTCCTTCGTCCTCATCCTGACTCTGGTCCGGTAGCTGCCATGTACTCGTTATTCCAGTTCGTCATACTCCTGCTCCTCATCAGCGACCTCGTGGTGCTGTGGTCGGGCCGCATCCTCATGCTCATCCGGCTCTCCGCCCTGCAGGGCATGCTGCTTGCCGCCCTCCTGCTCCTGCCCATCAACGGGCACCTCGATGGCGAGCATATCTTCCTGGCCTGCGCCGTGTTCGCCCTGAAGGGCATCGGCTTCCCCGTCTTCCTCCGCCGCGTGAGCCACAAGCTCGGCATCGAGCCCATGGTGCGCGTGCGCCTCGGCCGCTTCTTCCCTCTGCTGGCCGGCCTTGCCTGCCTCGCCTTCTCCATGCTGCTTGAGAACCGCATAGCCGAGGCCCTCGGCCTGTTCCCGCACATGCTCCTGCCCGTGGCCCTCACCACGCTGTTCACCGGCCTCATCGTGGTGGTGAACTGCGCCAAGGCCCTCACCCAGGTCATAGGCTACCTCGTGGCGGAAAACGGCATCTTCATCCTCGGCATACCGCTCATGACCGAAGGCTCGATGTGGTTCGAGCTGAGCATACTGCTCGACGTGTTCGCCGCCATCTTCGTCATGGCCATCGCCATCAACCACATCAACAGCGCCTTCTCCTCCATCGACCTTGCGCACTTCCGCAACCTGAGGGACTAAGCCATGATGCTCATTCTGCTCCTCTTCGTCCCCGTGGTCGCCGGCATCGTCATGTTCATCCCCGGCTCGTGGCCGCGCCGCCAGCTCCTTCCCGCTGTGGGCATGCTCCACACCCTGCTCTCGGGCATGACCCTGAACGCCGTGCGCACCGGCAAGGCTCCTTCCGCGCTCGGCGGCCTGCTCCAGCCCGACGCGCTCGGCGTCATCTTCCTCATGCTGGCCAGCCTGCTCTTCCTTGCGGCCTCCTTCTATGCCGTGGGCTATCTGCGTGAAGAAGACAAGCTGCACGTCAAGCGCGACTTCAACGGCGGCCGCCCCTTCACCAATGCCCCCGAAACGCGCTTCCTCGCCTGCCTCTGCTTCTTCATAGCGGCCATGACTCTCGTGACCACCACGCCGAACCTCGGCGCACTGTGGGTAGGCATAGAGCTGACCACGCTCTCCAGCGCCCCTCTCATCTACTTCCACCGCCATCAGGCCTCCATGGAAGCCACCTGGAAGTACCTCATGATATGTTCCGTGGGCATCGCCCTCGCCCTGCTCGGCAACATACTCATGAACGTGGCCTTCTTCCACACCAATGCCGATCTGCACGGCATGGACCAGGTCTCGGCCTTCATCGCCGCGGCCAAGGAAGTCCAGGGCACGGACAACACCATCTGGCTCAAGGCGGCCTTCATCTTCCTGCTCGTGGGCTACGGCACCAAGATGGGCCTTGCCCCCATGCACACCTGGCTGCCCGACGCCCACAGCCAGGCGCCTTCCCTCGAAGCCGCTCTCTCCTCCGGCGCGCTCCTGAACTGCGCCTTCCTCGGCATCCTTCGCGGCCACCAGATCATGATCGCAGGCGGGCTCGGCGACTTCTCCGGCGGCCTGCTCATCTTCTTCGGCCTGCTCTCCATGGCAACGGCCGCTGTGTTCATCGTGGGCCAGGGCGACTATAAGCGTCTGCTGGCCTATTCCAGCGTGGAGCATGTGGGCATACTCGCCCTCTCCATAGGCATAGGCGGCACGGCCCTTTTCGGCGGCATGCTGCACTCCGTGTGCCACTCCCTCACCAAGGGCATGCTCTTCCTCGTGGCCGGCAACATCCTCACCCGCTACCACTCGCTCTCCAGCTACGACGTGCGCGGCCTGCGCGAAGACATGCCCCTTTCCGGCGCGCTCTGGACGGCTGGCTTCCTCGCCATCGTAGGCTCCCCGCCCTTCGGCCTCTTCGTCAGCGAATTCACCATCCTGAAGGGCATCTTCGCCAGCGGCCGCATCTTCGTGGCCCTCGGCTACCTTGCCGCCCTTGCCACCATCTTCGTGGGCATGTCCGTGCCCGTCCTCCGCATGGTGCAGGGCCGCCCGCCCCGCGACGTGCCCAAGAGCTACAGCGAATCCCTCTACACCGTGCTTCCTCCCGCCGTCCTGTGCCTCATGGTGCTGGGCCTCGGCTTCTGCGTGCCCGACTGGCTCGCCGATACGCTCAACCGCGCAGCCGCGCTTCTGGGGGCCTGATGTTCCACTACAAAGAAACCATAGAATACAAGGCCCTGCCCCTGCTCCCCATGGAGGAGCTCACCGTCACCGTGGTGGACCACTGCCGCCGCGGCTGGCGCATGATGGCCTTCTTCGGCCTGAACGGCGAAAGCGGCCGCGAAGTGCTCTGCATACTCGGCCACGCCGCCGACCAGATGCTGGAAGCCTTCCGCGCCTCCATGCCGAAACGCTACCAGTCCATGACGCCCTCCTGCCCGCAGGCCCATCTCTTCGAGCGCGAACTCGCCGAGATGTGGGGCGTGGTGCCCGAAGGCCACCCGTGGCTCAAGCCTGTACGCTTCTGCCCCGCCTTCGACGGCAAGCGCGATTCCCGCCCCGGCCCCGCCCAGGCCGACTACTACCGCATAGAAGGCGAGGAAGTGCATGAAGTGGCCGTGGGCCCTGTGCACGCCGGCGTCATCGAGCCCGGGCATTTCCGCTTCCAGTGCTACGGCGAAAACGTGATGCACCTCGAGATACAGCTCGGCTTCCAGCACCGCGACGTGGAGCACCTCATCCTGAAGTCTCCGGCCAAGCTCGTCCTGCCCATCATGGAGAACATCGCCGGCGACACAGCCATCGGCCATTCCACGGCCTACTGCACTGTGGTGGAACGCCTTGCCGGAGTCGAACCTACGGACCGCGCCCACATCCTGCGCCGCGTGGCCCTCGAGCTCGAACGCCTTGCCAACCATACCCGCGACCTCGGCGCCATAGGCGGCGACACGGGCTTCCTGCCCACCTCCTCGTGGAACGGCCGCATCACCGGCGACTGGCTGAACATCACCTCCGAACTCTGCGGAAGCCGCATGGGCCGCAACCTGCTCTGCCCCGGCGGCGTGAAGTGGGACGTGGATTCCGAGCTCGCCAAGGCTCTGGTCAAGCGCGTGCAATCCTCCTACCGCGACACGCGCGGCTCTGTTGACGTCATGCTCGAAACGCCGAGCGTACTCGCCCGACTCGAAGGCACCGGCAAGGTCTCCCGGCAGGCCGCCGCCGACCTCGGCCTCGTGGGCATGGCGGCCCGCGCCTCCGGCGTTGCCATGGACTGCCGCTTCGACTGGCCCCTCTGCGGCATAGCCAACCCCGCCCTCACCAAGCGCGTGCCCGGCGCCGGCGACGTCATGGCCCGCACACTCGTGCGCAGTCAGGAAGTGGACGACTCCGCCGCCTCCGCCGCGGCCGACCTCGAATTCCTCGGCAAGACCTCCGGCTCCGAGCCTGTGCGCCTCCCCATGCCCGAAAAGCTCCCCGCAGGCCGCCTTGCCGTGGCCCTCGTGGAAGGCTGGAGAGGCGAGATCTGCCATGTGGGCATCACCGATGACGAAGGCGGCTGGCTGTCCTACAAGGTGGTCGATCCGTCCTTCCACAACTGGACCGGGCTCGCCATGGCCCTTCGCGGCGAACAGATCTCCGACTTCCCGCTGTGCAACAAGAGCTTCAACCTGTCCTACTGCGGGCATGACCTGTAGGAGCGCACCATGTTCGACATCATCAAGGAACGCATCCATCAGGGCTACCGCACGCTGGACTACCCCTTCAAGATGCCCGTCATCACGCCGCGCTTCGCGGGCCTGCCCTCCGTCACGCCCACGAGCTGCGCCGGCTGTGAAAGCAAAGCCTGCCTCAAAGCCTGCCCCATGGGCGCGCTGAACATTGCCGAGACCGGCCCTGAGCTCGACATGGGCCGCTGCCTCTTCTGCCGCGCCTGCGAGAATGCCTGCCCGGAAAAGAAAATAGCCTTCACCCATGAGCACCGCATCGCCGCCTACAGCCGCGAAGCCCTCATCGTGCGCGGCCCCGCCCCGGCGGACATCTGCCAGCCCGGCGTGCGCCCGGCCCTCGGCCAGCAGAAGCGCGATCTCTCGCTCTTCGCCCGCTCCCTCAAGCTCCGCGAAGTGAGCGCAGGCGGCTGCATGGGCTGTGAGGCCGACGTCAACGTGCTCGGCACGCTCATCTACGACCTCGGCCGCTTCGGCATCGAATACGCCTCTTCCCCGCGCCATGCGGACGGCATACTCGTCACCGGCCCTGTGGACGAGAACATGCGCAAGGCCCTGCTCGACACATGGGAGGCCACGCCAGAACCCAAGATCGTCATCGCCGTAGGCGTATGCGCCATCTCCGGGGGCACGTTCTCCTGCGGGCGCGAGAACTGCCTCGGCGTGGAAGACGTGCTCCCCAAGGGCTCCGTGGACGTCTACGTCCCCGGCTGCCCGCCCAACCCGTGGAGCATACTCGACGGCATCCTTTCCGCCGCATGGAAAAAGAAGCGCATGAAATAAAGGCTGCGCTCCAGCCATGAGAAAAGGCCGGGACCTCCACGGGTCCCGGCCTTCTTTCATGCCCCATCGGGAGAACGCAGCGTTCCTATCCCCTGCGATGCCCCAGCGTCACGAGGAGAGAGGCCGCGATGACCATGCCTATGGCCGCCCACTGGCTGAAGCTGAGGGCTTCGCCCAGCAGGAGGAAACCGAACAGCGCGGCCACGGCAGGCTCTATGCTCATAAGCACGCCGAAGACCTGAGGAGGAACGATCCGCAGGGAGACTATCTCCAATCCGTAGGGAAGGGCCGAGGCGAAGAAGCCCACGAGGAAGGCCAGCGGAAGGGCATCGGCAAAGGCTTCCTGCGGGATGAGCACGCCGCCCGTCATCCACAGGGCCCACGGCAGGGCGGCCAGCGTTCCTATGAGCCCGCCCCACGCCGAGGCCGAAGCCCCGGCCTGCGTTCCGGCACGCCGCCCCACGACGATGTATGCGCCCCAGAACACGGCGGCCAGAGCGGCGAAGAAAACGCCCGCCATGTCGAGTTCGGCGTTCACGCCAGCCCAGGGCATGAGCGTGAGGAGGCCTGCGGCGGCAAGGGCCACGGCGGCATAGTCGGAAGGGCGGCGCGACGAGCTGGCCGCCACGAGGAGCGGCCCGGAAAACTCGATGGCCACGGCAATGCCCAGAGGTATGCGGCTTATGGCCTGGTAGAAGCAGGCGTTCATCACCGCTATGGAAAGGCCGTAGAGGGCCACGCTCTTCCATTCGCCGCCTTTCGGCACATGCCGCCACGGGCGGAGCACGGCGAAAAGCATGAGCGTGGATGCCAGGAGGCGAAGGGCCACGGCCGCCTCCGGCCCCACCAGCTCGAAAAGGAACTTGGCGAAGGACGAGCCCGCCTGGGTGGAAGTTATGGAAACGAGGAGCAGGGCCGAGCCGAAGCCCGCGCCCGCCGTATTTATGCGGAAAGCCATGTTCGCCCCTTCTTTCTTGTTATGCCCCCCTTCTACGGAGGCAGGGGCGGCGCGTCAAGCCGGGCCTTGCATAAGACTGGGAAAACAGCTAGTTCTTGGGTATTCCCACATCAATAAGGAGCAAGCCCTATGGCCAAGACTATCGTCGTCACCGGAGCCACCGCAGGCTTCGGCCTCGCCACCGCCCGCCTCTTCGCCGCCAAAGGCTGGAACGTCGTGGGCACCGGCCGCCGCGCCGAACGCCTCGCCGCACTCCAGCAGGAACTCGGAGACTGCTTCCTTCCCCTCGAACTCGACATCTGCGAGCGCGAAGCCGTGATGCGGAAGCTCGGCGATCTGCCCGGCAAGTGGCACGACGTGGACGTGCTGGTGAACAACGCCGGCGTGGCCCACGGCCTCGAGCCCGCCTGGGAATGCAGTCTGGACGACTGGGACAGCATGGTGGACACCAATATCAAGGGCCTGCTCTACGCCACCCGCGCCATTCTCCCCGCCATGGTGGAGCGCAACAGCGGCCATATCGTCATGCTCGGCTCCGTGGCCGGCAACTATTCCTACGCCGGCGGCAACGTGTACTGCGGCACCAAGGCGTTCGTGAAGCAGTTCGCCCTCGCCCTCCGCGCCGACCTCCTTGGCAGGAACATCCGCGTGAACAACCTCGAGCCCGGCCTCTGCATCAGCGAATTTTCCGAAGTGCGCTTCAGGGGCGACGCCGAACGCGCCGCCAAGCTCTACGAAGGCACCCAGCCCGTCACGCCTGAGGATATCGCCGAAACCATCTGGTGGCTGGTGAGCTGTCCGGCCCATGTGAACATCAACCGCCTGGAGATCATGCCCCTGTGCCAGTGCCCCAGCGGCCCCAGTGTGAAGAAGGGCATGGAAAAGGCATGAGCGAGAATATGAACGCCCCGGAACTGAAGGATGGAGCCTCCGTGGAAGTCTGGCTGGCCCATCGCGTCTCCTACGGCGAGACCGACGCCATGGGCGTGGTCTACCACGCGGAATATATCCACTTTTTCGAACGCTCCCGCGGGGAGCTCTGCCGCGTGAACGGCCTCGGCTACAACGACGTGGAGGCCGCCGGCTTCATGCTCCCGGTGAAGGAAGTGGAATGCCGCTACCGCATCCCGGCCCGCTACGACGACCTCATCTGGATACACGCCCGCATCACTGAATGGCGGCGCGCCTCCATGCGCTTCGAATACCGGATATTCGACGAGGGCCGCACGAAAGTCATGTGCGAAGGCAGCACTCTGCACGCCTGCGTGAACCGCGAAGGCCGCCCTGTCCCCATCCCCGCATGGATGAAGGAACGCCTCTGCTCCGGCGGCGAAAAAGACAAGGAAGGAATCTAGGCGCAATGTGCCGCCATGGCGGGACAATTTGCGCCCTATCGGTTGCATATGCACTTGTTTTCCGCTACATTGCGCCTTAGGCAATTATAACCCTCAACCTTCTA